>WHSX01000125.1 GCA_009379865.1 Candidatus Nitrosocosmicus sp. | reverse complement strand
ATAAAAACAGGTACATACCAGCACCCGTGGTTAGGCATATCAGGGTCAAAGTTGTCACCCACTTTAGCTGAGATGTTTGGATTACCGCTTAATTACAAAGGTGTATTAATTGAGGACGTTGTGCCAAATGGACCTGCAGACAAAGCTGGTTTGAAAGGAATGTTAATTCAAGGAAATAGATTTGGAGAACAACAAATACTAGATAAAGATATTGTAATTGCAATAGACAACAATCCTGTTTCAAGAATTGATGATATAATTTCATATTTAGACATTAACAAGAAAGTAGGAGACAAAGTAAATTTGACTGTTAACCGTAACGGGCAAACAATAAACCTTATTGCAACGTTAGAAGCCAGACCGAATTTGCCTCTGCAAGAAATTCAATCACAATCGGAACCTAATAATGACGACTCCCAGCCCTATACCCCATTCCCAAATTTCAAACTGCCACCGCTTCCAGAATTTAAGCTTCCAGAATTGCCTAATTTTAACATCCCTGGCTTATGATATAGGAGTTAAATAACTACCCCCACTCTGGGCTCATAGACTAAATATCTTGTTTGGGAATGACGTGATCAAAAATTATATAATTTAAGTAAAGATTTTCTTCGCATGATTCCCAGGAATCAACTGAGAGAGCATTTAGATTTATATTTATAAACCTTCATTTCCTTAATTTACAATGATATATGTCTGTGCAGAAAATAGCTTCAACTCCTCTTGTCAAAATAAACAATGTCAGCTACAGAAATGGTTCAGAAGTTATTTTAGATGATATATCCTTTGAAATAGGCAGGGGAGATTTCTTAGGGATTATTGGACCAAATGGCGCAGGTAAAACTACTCTTTTTAAATGTCTGTTAGGGTTGAACAAAGAGTATACAGGCAATATAAGATTATTTGATAAAAACATAAGAAATCATGCAAAAGAGATTTATAAAAAAATAGGATATATCCCTCAGTCAAACAGTTTTGATCCCAGGTTTCCCGCTACAGTAAAGGAAATAATACAACTAGGTTCTGTTGGTGGGAAAGCATTTGATGAAAAAAAAGTTAAAGAATTGATAGAATTGACAGGTATAACGGAATATCTTAACAAAAGAATAGGAGATCTGTCAGGAGGACAACAGCAAAGGGTCATGATAACTAAAGCACTTATTCATGAACCAGAATTGCTGATTCTGGACGAACCGGATACAGCTATAGATGCAGCCGTATTGAAATTATTTTACAAACTTTTGACAAAACTGAACAAGGAAAGAAAAATTACAATTATTTGGTCTTCACATGATCTAGATGCGGTGAGCTTGCTTTCAAATAAAGTGGCTTGTCTTTATCGGAAACTGTTTTTTCATGGAATTTCAGAAGATTTTTTTAGCAATGAAAGTAATCTCAAGACATTTGCAGAAGCTTCAATGCATATTCACATAAAAAGCCATTCTCATTAATCATTTTATTCTTTGCTTTACTTTTTTTGGAATGACATTTCGAGGATAAGAGATAAGAGATAAGACGTAACAATGCCTGCAAAATGACTTTTTTTTACAAGTAGTTCTTTGAACTATTATATACTTTATTTGAAAGAAATATGGAATTTACTTAAATTGAAACACATGATAATGAAATAAGTACATAGCTAATTTTTGAGAGCAGGAATTACCGAGATTACATTAAAGCACTTCAAGAACAATCAAGAAATTCCATAGTTTGATATATTAAGATTAGTTGAAATAATCGAATAGTCTATAATCACAATTTATGGTATCTACTAGAGGAATTATATATTAGTCTTTTTAAGTGATGCACATGAACCGGAATTTGGGCGTCAGGCTGAAGATGATAAGCTCGCGGGCTAATTCTGTCTTGAAAACAAGATAAAAGACATAATAACAAATTTACATTTATGATATAGGGATTTACAATAGAATTGAAAGAGAATGAAGCCTATGAGAATAAACCAAGCAAGACGAGGAGCATCACCTTTAGACTCGAAAGTTCAGTTATAGAAGAATTACAATTTGAAGCTGATTACAGAGAAACATCTTTGAATGTACTTATTAATCAGATTCTACGGAGATACTCCAACTGGGAAAGATACGAAAATAAAATTGGGATGATCCCAATCCCCAAGATAATACTTTCTGGTGTGATGGACCAAGTAATCAGAACAGGGTCTGAAAATGGAATCGAAGATATCTCAAAATTTAAGGAATCTTTAGTAAAAGAACTTTCACAAATAGCCTTCAGCTTTTTAAAGGACTCTGTGCTCCTCATAAAGAAAAATTATAGTCTATTTTCAGTCCTAGAGGTACTCGAACAGTATATGAAGGTAATAGGAATAAATTCGGATCACAGAATCGAAGAAGACGGAAAACATGTTTACGTTATACAGCATAAATTAGGAGAAATGTGGTCGCTGTTCATCAAGGAATTCCTTATTCTTATATTTGAAAATTTGGGTAAAGTTAAGGTGGATATATCAAGTACGCCTAACACAACTGTTGCTAAGGTATTCCTGAACTCCTGATGCTCCATAAATAGAATTAATTATAGTATGGAAAATCTTTGTAAATGCAAAAATATCAGACCAGTAATAATTCCTATTATGCGCGATTTGTAGACTCGTACTGCTCCCATATCCGCACCTACATATACACATTACATATCTAGAAATAATAATTCAAAACCACATAGTAGGAGGACAATTGAGATTGTCCTTTCATGACTGTTGCAAATCCCTTGTCAACGCTGTAAGGAGTAAAAATTTTTGGGAGGTTAGACACTTGTTAGTAAAATAACATTTTGATTTTTATAGGATAAGATTTTAAAAAAATCATTGGTTTGGAGGGCGTACTACCTTATCAAGAAAGACAACTATCTGAAAATTTCTACATTATTAATTTGTATATTTTCAGTTTTCGCAATAATATTAAACTTTGAAGGGAGCAATTGTATTGTACAAATCAATTCTTCACCCCTATTTAGCAATAGTTCTAACGAAGACAGTGAGGTAGGTAATAATAGTGATTTGATGAGTCAAGGAGTAGGGGTGCAAAAGCAGCAACTACAAGGAGGACAGCAACAGGATGCAAATACGCAATCTCAAGAGGCATTGATCCAACAGTCCTATGAACTCCGAAAATATTGCTTTTTGGTGACAAATATGTACGTATATTCACTATTTGGCGTCATAATAGGCTTCATTATACTTGTCCTCTGGTATATGAGATACAAAAAAATTTGGTCTGGGAAGAAAAACGGCCCCAATAATTAGCCGATTTGAAATTTAATAATGTCAAGCTATTCTATTTGCATAGATTTTTAAATAAATGGGAACTAATTTCACACAAAGATTGTCTCGCGCAGATTCTATTCTAAAATTGGTTAAAACCTCGTATGCTACCTCGCCCACGTTTAAGCAGGCCACTTTTTTCGGAGTACCACATAACTACAAGGATATAAAGACACTAAGAGACCTTTTAGAAATTAATTACAAGTATCAACCGGTAAAGAATCAACTAAGACAAAACCTTATTGCTAAAATCACGAATAATGAAAATCCATTCGTAGGGATTATTGGGTTTGATAATACAGTTATCCCCGCCATAAAAAGAGCACTATTGGCGGGGCACGACATTTTGTTTGTAGGTCACATTGGTCAAGGAAAGACCAAACTTGCTGAATTAATTTCAGAGAATCTTTTGTCACCCATCCCCATAGTGGAAGGAACTTTGACTAATGATATTCCAACCGAAATGCCTTATACCCATCTTGTCGATTTGTTAAACGGAAATGCAGTTGCCAAGTTGCTGCCAGAATTTTATGTTTCGAAGGACTGTGAGGAAATAATCAAGAATAATGGTTTGGACACCAAAATAAAATGGCTAGACGGTAAACAAAGGTACAGATACATACTGGCAACCCCAGACATCTCTGTAAAAGACTTAGTAGGCCAGATTGATGTTGTTAAAATCATAAAAAAAGGGATTGAAGTTTTTGATATAGATTCATATTCTCCTGGATATTTGCTTCAAGCCAGATATGGGATTTTATGTCTTGACGAGTTACCAGTTCTAGATCCACGAAAACAAGTAACGTTGCTTAGCGTACTACAAGAAGGAAGATTCACTACTGGAGCTTACCCAGTATTTTTCAAGCCGGACGTAAAAATCATTGCAACGGCAAATCCCATAGACTATACCCATTCTGGAAAGATAATAGAACCATTAGCCGATCGTTTAAAGAGCCATATTGAGACACATTATCCAAATACGATTGATGATGAAACTCTAATTTTGTTACAGGAAATGGATATGTTAAATAGAGATCAAACTTTTTTGCCAATTTTCATGCTAAAAACAGTAACCAGAATATTCCAAAGGATTAGAAGCCATCCAGATATCAATAGCGACAGAGGAGTGAGTGTACGGTCAACCATTCATTCACTAGAAGCAATCATCGGTGAAGTAGAGAGGGCTAGGTCTCTGGTAAATAATGTAATAACAATACCAAGATTCTCAGATCTGCAATGTATATTCCAATCTTCAAAGTTTGAACTAGATGAAATAGAAGATACGACAGAAAATAAGACACTATTTCTAAATAATGTAATCAACGAAGTTATTCAAGAGACATGCTTACATTTTTTTAATGAATTTTTCAAGCCCCAAGAACTAATATCCATTAAAAACGAGTTTAGAAACAAGTCATTTATCGTGGCTCAAAATCAATACCAATATGCGTCGTCTCTATCGGTATATGATTCAGAAGGAACAAATTTGGCAAAAGAATCAAAGACTATTTCGTACTTATATACAGATCAGTTGAGACACCTTCCAGTGATATCTAAGACATTAAAAAGTGTAATCTCTAAAATAAGGCAAGAACAAGATCACTTTGTTCAAAGGGCTCGTCAAAATGAGATTGACAAGAATCTTCAATATATTCAGTTTGAAGGCGTATGGCACGATAATGAAAACAGTAACGAAGAACTTTTAGCAACATCATGCGAGTTACTCTTTGAATATTTAAGGTTTAGTTCCCCACCGATTCTAGATAAAAGGGAAGACAAGTTCGAAATTAGAGAATAAACAAATTGAAAGGATCAGAAGACAAGCACGATAGGAACAGAATTCGTACTGATAATAGTAACAACAATACTAAGGCAAACGTCCAAAGTAACAGAGACAAAGATCAATTGGGCCAAAACAATGCAGTCGTACATGAGAAAAGGATTATCTATTTTTCAAAGCCCACTGTAAATTCTGGCGACGGGGATGAAGAGGATAGTAATAGAACCAAAAAAAATTTAGGAAATCGCCAGATTCATAGCTCCCAACAAGAACGACAGCAACCGTCTTTTGACCAGGAAAAAATTCGAGCAAGAAACAACCTGTTAAGGCAGTTTTTTCCCGATATTTTAAAAGCGATAGGCAACAAAGCCATTAAAGATAATCCCCCCACTCTTCAAGAACTGGAATCATATCTGCAAGATTATTTTAGGGAACTGCAAAAGAGAAAGATTGCTGATGAAAATGCAAATGTTAAAGACTATTTATCTGGATCTAATAACCCTACTTCATCGGGTCAAGAATACGATAGCAAGGAACGTGATAGAGCACATTATTTAAAAGGGCATGATGAATCAGCTGGTTCAGTCACCACGATTAGTCAGAAAAACTATAGATTAAATTTTAATTTCAATGAGCATTCATTTTCAGATAACAATCTTCCAATTGTTACTGAATTGATTAAGAAAGGTTATCTAGTTGATTCAGATAAATGGTTAAACAAAAAAGGGTTTCTAAAAATAGGTCAACAGGTCCTTACAGAAATCATAAAGTCTTTAAAGACAGACAAAATAGGGATGCATGAAACAAAGTTTGCTGGGTATGGAAGCATGGTCCAGGAAACTTCTAAAAAGTATGAATACGGAAATGAGATTTCCAACATCAATATCAACTCGACAATAAAAAATTTTGTAGAAAGATACTACGAGGATCATCGCCAGAGTAATGATGGCCTTCATAACAGAATTGAGTTTCCACTGGACATCTCATATGAAGACATAGAAATTTATGATACTTTGGAAGAAATTCAAGTAGCTACTGTTTATTGTATTGACTTGAGCTCAACAATGAAATATTCATCGATGTATGATGATCTTAGTAGGATAGAGGCTTCAAAACGTGCATTGTGGAGCTTATTTATTTTAAACAAGAAATTTTTCCCCCTAGATTCTATCCATACGATTGGTTTCGGATCCATAGCATCACGAATCGATCCAATGGATATTCCTTTTTTAAGAACATTTGAACCTAATGCAGATTTCCTTCACTACACCAACTATCAAGCTGCATATAGATATGCAAAAAGGATTTTGAAGAAGGATGGCGCTAAAAACAAAAGGATTGTAATGATAACAGACGGCCATCCCAGTGCATGCTTTATAGATAGCAAGAACGAGAAGGACAAGATAATGAAACAAAGGCCATATTCACATTTTTATATTCCTGATAAGGATCGAATAGGCTCTCAGAATTCAGAGAAAAATAGAGTAAAATTTGATATTCATGATAAACAAACCGTCTATCTGTGCTATAGATATAGGCAGATTGACCAGTATATCGGAGAACAGACAATTAAAGAAGCCAAGAAACTAAAAAAAGATGGGATAGATCTTGATACTATAATGGTGAGTGAGGAGGATACCCTACTAGACTTTGTTAACGAATTGGCTAAAGCAGTTGATGGAAAATCAATATATATTAATCCTAAAGAAATTGACAGAGTTCTTATTATTGATTATTTATCAAACAAAAAGAAAATGATACGAAAATAGTGAGAGGTTTGTTAACTTTGTTCTCTACTATTATAGCAATATAGCAAATATAAGAACTATCCTATAGATTCTAGATTTTGTTAACTACCGCCACTCTGCAGGAGTTCTAACATTCTTAATATATCGACTGTTTCGTTACTTTTTAGATAAGGCACCATAAAAGAGCTCGAAGAGTCATTTCGTAATGAACCATTGTTAAAGAAACCAAGACTAGTGTCATTTCCTTCACCGCTGCTACTATTATTACTACCACTACCACTACCAAATAAAGATTCAAAAGGGTTAAAAATTGTGGTATCGCTAGATGCCGTGCCATTGTTAGATTCTTTTAAAAACATTTGGTTTAAAAATGAGGTATCGGATTCATTTGATGGAAAAAAAGAAGAGAATGGCGAATTTGAAGGAGAAGGAGAGGAAAGCATTGCAAATGGACCCAATAATTCCTTAAGTTCTGAGAGATTAAAGTCGCCTTTAGAATTCTTGGAGAAATTAAGCACCTTGGCAAGGTCAGAAATTGAACTCTCATTATTTAACAGAGAATTACCCATGTTAAAAGATGGATGAGAAAAGGAACCTCCACTACAAAGATCTGATAGAAGTTGTATGCCACAGATAGTTTCTAAATTAATAGGCAGGATAGAATTCATTAAGGAAGACATATTTAGAATATTCCCAGAAGAGGTGTTACTAATGAGATTTTCTAGTATATTTTTAGGTGAGCTATATAGCTCTGACTTATTAAATAACTCAGAAGAATTATCGGCATTGTTACTTAAATTCAACGAAGATAAAATCCCTTTTAGCATAGGCACTTTATCTTTGAGCATGGCTAGTCCTGTTGAATTCTTCAGTAGTTTTAGAGATTCTGACAAATCGTCTGAATCAATCTTAAAAGAATAAATCATTTTGTTAGTTATTGGGAGAGAATTCTGATAGTCTGAAGTATTTACCTCGTAGCTTAATGAATATAGTTTATTGTCAACTATCATACCATATTCAACAGTATCAATTGTTTCATTACCAGAATAACTTCTTGTTACCAACTTATAAGCTGGATGACCTGCCAATAATGAATCATTTGAAGCTTCGACTATAGTAACATCTTGATCTTCTTCTTGAACAGCATTTGTACGATTCTCCAAATAGGCACTTATATTATCAGGAGAATAGAAAATTGGAGGATAAAAGGTTTGAACGTAAACATCAAACCATGAAATAAGTGTCTCTGGAGAAATTCCTGAATCATCCTCATAAGCGGGGAAAAAGCTTATCTGTTTAACTGTATCATTAGAATTGCTTTCGTCAACTAAGAAGTTAGAAGGGTATTTTAAAGAGACTCCAACTTCACTATTTTCATAGTTATTAAAAATTATGCTATTGTTGCTGTCAGAAACTGAATTTGCTAATGTAGCTACAGATTCTTGTGCAAAAACCAAATCCGAGTTGTTATTACCATTAAACATATTTGTGTTGAACATGGCGCCAAATAATGAAATCACAAATGTCAAAACAAAAAGAGATGATGAAAAAATAATCACATTTTTACTCTCGTTCATCAAAAAGTATTGAATTAGCGCATATAAAATATTTTTCTATACAAACCCACAATAAGAAATCACAACTATTTAAAATATGTAAATAAATAAGAAGGTGAAAGATGAAGGATGAAGAGGAGAAGTAGGAGGAGCGGTAAGCATGTCAGATAAGAAAAATAATTTTAATACAGATATAACTGATGAAGATGAGATAGAGGAAATAAAAAAAATTGCAGAAATGTTAAATCCGGATGAAAGAATATTGGTGGTTGCTAAACAATCAAGGTTTAAACCTGGCGGGTCTCAACTTTCACCTAATGTAGTTTATGCAACTGATAGAAGAATTATCTTACGAGACCCAAGTATGCTTGGACTAAAGCAAGACATAATTGATATTCCTTAC
>WHSX01000124.1 GCA_009379865.1 Candidatus Nitrosocosmicus sp. | reverse complement strand
AGTGTGTAACACCAGCCTATGTGGTTGTATTCAAATTAGTTATTCGACAGAGCATGCGATTGAACATTAATCTTATAGTGTTATATGGTATCCTTCGGCTCACTTGTCTATTTCTTTTGTCTCCATACTATTCCCTATGTATTTTGGTATTCCAAAACTAAATGTACACCCACTTTGATTTTTATTATTAATTGCCCATATTCGTCCCTTATGTGCTTCAATTATTTTCCTGCACAAATAAAGGCCAATCCCAACGCCATAATAAGAATCTGAAGAGAATTTGGTATATAATCTTGATAGTATTTCCGGCCTAAGAGCCTCCCCATTATCAGTTACACTAAGTACAGTTATTTCTTTAGAGTGTATTGTTTTTTCACTCAACGCTAAAACTATCTTTCCTTTACTTCTCGCAAACCTTATTGAATTGTCTACTAGATTTTGAATTACTTGAGTGATTCTGAACTTATCGGCAAAAACCAAACAATCTTCCTCAAAGTTCTTGAATTAAAACGTAACCGATTTGTTATACTCCATATTAGTCATGTAATCTGCTATAGTAGTTTTTACTAATTTATTTAGGCTAAATGCTTCCTTGTGAAGGTTCAAAATATTACCCTCAAGCCGAGTTATATCTAGAATATTTTCAGATAGTCTTTGAAGTCTTCTTGCATTTGACATTATTAAATGCAGCATAAAACTCTGATCTTTGCTTATAATATCTTTGTTTAGTAATTCTGTAATTCCTAGGATTGACTGCAATGGGGTGCGTAACTCGTGTGCAACTAAATCCATAAATTGGCTTTGTATTTTATCATGTATTTTGAGTTTCCCGTGAGCATCCTTTAGTCGGTTATGAATTTCAGACTGGGTCCATAGACTATAAAAGATGGATGCAATAGTTTCTGAAGTTTTGATACCATCTATAAAAATCGCTTTGCCTAATGCGTCTGTGAATTTGAGTTGGGCATCATCCTTTACTTCCCAAATAACTGTATTCTCTTTATCAAATACTATGATTCGATTAAATGAAGTATTATTCTGTTCTAAATCTCGGAAATTGATGTTGGGATACTTTTTCTTGATTTTTCTTATTTCAGAAATGACTTGTTGATCTGGTAATGTCAAGATTTGAATCTGAATTCCTCTAGCGCCTATTCTATCTAGCAATTTAAACCCTCCAGACATTTCTGTGCGGAAGAATCCGTTTGTGGAGGGTAGAATTATCAAGATCTCGTTTTTTGCAAGCGAACATAACTCAAAAAGTCTGTGAAGTGATTCATTTGAATCATTTACTATATCAATTCTATCGTCAGTTGCCCTTTCTATTTCTTTGATTCTCTCTTCAGAATCCATCGCGGATTCCCACAACTTTTCAAAAATCATATTATAAAATGTCAAGTTAGATTGGTCGTCATTAAGTAACATATTGTCAATGATCAATTTACTTTCTTCGTTCCTTTCAATAGTACATGCAAAGTACTTGTCAGATAAGGCAAAATCAAATGGTGGACGATCAAGTACATGACGAACCTGTATCCCCATTTTCAACATGTTCTTTACCAATCTTAAATCATTTCGAGTCCGAATTGAGGTTATCCACCTAATACCCTTATGCTGGTTAACTTTAGCTTTTGTTAGGATTTGTTCATATTGTTCTGAATAGTTTTGATATCCCAGTAACATACCCCCAATGGATGAATAGATATAAACGGATTTGGAATCATTTAAAAAATGTGTTATTTGATCTGAGATTTGTACATCTACTCTAAATCTGAGTGATGGAGGCAATAGATTGTATTCATTATCAGAGTGGGTGGAGGTCTCTAAGCATGATATAGAATTGCAAAATAATGCATCAAATGATTTCTTTACTATCGAAACCACAATTCTGTTGGTACTGCTATAAACCTTTTGTATTTGCGGATTGACAGGATTAGAATCTAAATGAAAATATTCGGAATCGGATATTGCCGATATGCCTTCTATTCCTTCTAAATACTTTAATTCTGAGGAAATACTGGAAGGTAGTTTATAATCTTGAGCATTCTGTAGAGGGCCTTGAAGTATACATCTTATTTAAACATCCTTTTTCAATAAAGTATTGCAACCGTCAACAAAGCCAGCATACTGGATAAAAAAAAGTAGTGTATCACTACTGATAGAGATATCGAGGCTAGTCTTTACATTCTTAATTAGATTTAATAAACGAGACAAAGCATTTTCATCATTTTGAAAATATTCGATTATTTCACTCATGTATGACTTAACGATCTTGTGGTAGTATAAGTATTTATGGCATTCTATTCCCATGAAAGCGATTAAACCAAAATATTAAGTATAATTATTATTTGAAGGTTTACAAAGTAAGTCTACATGCTACTTTAAGTTACTATTTTAGATAGTATATATTGTTAGCACTTGAATTATCCGATTTATAACATCATACCTTAACATCTTTTATTCTTGGTTATATGAGGGATTTGGTAATTCAAAAGCAATGATTTCTTCCTAGTCCTTGACATTTAGAGTGAAATTGAATTTGGAGGGTCAGATTCAAAACCATCCTAGTTTCTGTTCCAATTCTATATAAATTTCAGAGTATCTACGAGGTTAACAATTCTATCTGGTCTATAAGAAAATGCAAAGGTTGAGGACGTTATATTGCTAAACACAAGTTTATGGACTTGATTCGAGGTATTATAACTGCTTTTTTCAATTGGTATTAAAGAGCCAGATACAGCAGACTTCATAAATAGAGAATTTGTTTCGTTATTGTTACTAGTCTGTTTATCCATAATGCTATTATTCCCTATAGCGTAGACCATATTTATTGATTCATTACCAATAATTGCACTTAATATGCTAAGCCCTAAAACTATAGAAAATGAATAACATGACAGTACCATGAATCCTGACATCATAGTCTAACATGCTAAAGCATAAAAAGTACCAGAACTTCGTATTTTGAAATTTAAAGCATTTAGCTGTTTCGTCTAATTTCCATTTATCCATCTATCAATAATTTTTGACCTTTAAAATCTTTAAGGCCCATTTCTCTAAATATTCAGGTTGCGGAAATCCATTCTTTTGGTAGAAGATGATCTGGACCAAGCAAGGATCTTTAGCTTATTCCTGAAAGCAAGAAATCTAGATGTTATTTGTTTTTCTGATCCCTTTGAAGCGTTAAAGAATTTTCAAATGAATCTTGATAAGTATGCAATAGTCCTGACTGATTTTAAAATGAAAAATATGAATGGAGTAGAATTTGCAAGAGAAATTAGAAAATTACGGGGAAAAGATATATTCATAATTTTAATGACTGCTTATTCTTTAGAAGATATTTTAAAGGAAAGAGAAATTGTCAACATAATAAATAAGATTATTGTAAAGCCATTTTCACTTAGGAATTTAGACAGGGTTATAAGATATAATCTTGATCTTATTGCTTGGGAAATATAATTATGAAATCAGTAATGAGAAATCAAATAAAAAGTTAGAATGTTCATTGAATTTGCGAAGATAGTGGTTATATTATATTTTATCAGGACCTGACAAGCTTTCTCATACACTTGACTTAACTCGAACTTTACTGCCCAAAATACGATATTACTGAATCTCATACGGGAAATTGGAGTCCAAAGTATTGAATAATCCTCTTTTCTACATGGTTATAACAAGTCCATTTCAGGACCAATATATTACTCTATAGAAGATTCGATAATTGTACTAGCACATATATAGTCTTCAAGACCTATCATTGAGTTAATGGAAAATCTAGATGATTTTGCCAAATCCGATCTAGATAAGTTAGAAAGATTGGTAAAAAACTTTGAATGGTTTCATTTCCATCACGAAAGTCTAAAAGAAGGATATGAAAGTCAATATGTTGCAATCAAAAACAGAAAACTATTGGATAATGACAATGATCTTGAACGATTAGTAAAGAGACTCGACATCAAAAACTATGACAAGTCCATAGCAATAGAATTTGTATATAATTGAGTTTTGACAGATCTCATACTTATGCACTACTCATATGGGGAACACTGTAATCTGAACCCGTGTACGTTAGGACCGCAATATCTTCCATCATCAAAATTAGATCGTAATCCCGAGTATATCAAGATGGCATAGATACTTGTTCTAGTTTGCTAAAGCCACCAAATGAAACTATTGATCCAGGGGTAATTAGTTCCATGAATTGTTTGTAGATTGGTTCAGCACCTTTGTCACCTTCCATACTCTCACTAAATTTTTTTACATGATCTGCATCTCTGTAGGATTGTATTTCAAGCCAAACTTCTTCATCTTCACTGGCTGAAATTGTTTTAGACAAATTCACAAATTCCATCATGTTTTCTTGCTAGTAAGAGAAAATACTTCAAAGATAGATGCACCATGTTTGATAAAAAAATCTCGAGACTGTCTGTTAACTTCTACTATCCCATCATGGTTTTTCTTGGGGGCCCGATAGAGGAAAATTTCAATCTGACCGCGTGAACCTTTTAAGTTTGAGGAAATGTTTGTACTACTCATGATTGTTCATACATATAGAAAATATAAAAATCATCAAGGGATCAAAAGTATACTTAAATTCTCAAGACCACAAAGTCAAAAGTATTTGAATTTTTGCCGTCACCAAAACTTTTTTGTGGAAAAAAGTGCTGACTTATCCATCTTTTTATACAAAGAAGTTCAAATTCTCAAAAATAGTCAGACTTACAAGTAAATCCACTATAACTACTAAGGGTAATTTTTCTTACAGCTCTAATGTCATTGCCATCAATCTGATATAAAACGGAGGCAGACTTTGCGGAACTGCTGTAAGAAAATACACCCCCTAGCACTACAAGGTCATCCATCTTGTTCACTCAAATTGGAAGATTGGCGGCCCAACATCTGAAACATTGTGCGTTTCATTTCACTATCAATTCATGTAGTTTAGTTAACTTTTCTCTAATCTTATCAGATTGGGAAATTCCATTTAGAAATAGTATCTAGCAATTACAGAAGCAGAACTTGCACCTTATAATAGGTCATAAAAAAGATAAAATTTTATTCCGGAATATTGAACTGGATCACCTCAGGTCTCTTTTCGGGACTGTTTTCACCAAATTTATATTGGTTAGAGTCATCGCCATAATCAATGTTTACTTCAAATTCTGTTCCGATGGGCACATCGCTTGATTTGAATGTAAATGTATTAGATTCTGTTTCTCCTCCAGGGAAATAAACTCCATATGCCGATTTTATGATATTTGCTGGGCTATGATCTACACTGACTACGATTCCACCAGATATGTCGCGGGGCGACTGATTTGTAACTTCGACAATGACCTTAAAAGTTCCTTTTGAAGTTGATGGTAGATTGCTTCCATTTGAACATTTTTCAAATCCATGATTATATCCTCTCATGAATTCGTTGGTGTGAAACTGTGGTCCCTTACCTGGTTGATTTATGTATCTATTATCAGGATCAGATATCTTTGCATCTGAACAACCATTATTATATCCTGATTTGTAAGGGATGTTACTCGAATCACCATCGCCCCGTTTGCAATCTTCTAAATCAGGATGGTCCTGACAAACACGATCTTTATTATCACACGAAGGATAATCAGGGTTCATAATATAACCTGGGTCACAAGGGAACATTATCTGGAATACACCTACCACTTTCATCATCTTCATGACTATGATATCCTGATGGACATCTATCATGTGCTGGAAAACATTGTTCATATCCATTCATGTAAAAACCCTCTGGACAATTACCGTTTTCATCTGGAGCGCATTTAGGTAGAGAAGGATCAAACAAACAATCTCCATCAGGATTTGAATTTGATGTTTCTGATACTACTTCTCCCTCCTCTTGACTTGTCTCATTCAACGAATTTTGGTTATCATTATCTTCATCCAAGCCGGAGGTAGAGGTATTTTCAGATATCAATTCTTCATCCTCAACAATTGCATCGTTTTCTTCTTTGGATGGATTCTCTGGAATGGTTTGAATGACATTTCCTGATAGTAAACCGGTTTCATTAGATTGGCTATATACATTCAAGTTCAAAGACATGGTGGGTCCAAGGATTAAGAAAGATAATAATATGAAAATTGCAAAAATATTTGTAAGATTATGAATTTTCTTCTTTATTCTAGAATATGATTCTAGTTTTTGTATTTTATCACCACTAAAGCTCAATATTTCATATTATACAATATAAGTCTAAAGCATTCCCAAATATTCTTCTAGTAGTATTTTAGTGAAGAAATTGTGGTAGTATTAGAGTTGACTTATTTTTGAGATATATAATTTCCGTCACATTTGGATCTATCCTTAGCTATTGTTGCGGAAGGTAGTCAAGTTTTAAAGATATTCAGAATTATGAATGTTGGATTACTTAGCAGATTTAAGGCTGCCAATTCTTTCTAACGACCTTTGAACTTTTATGTCCATAGTATTTGCTATATTATCTGGTTTATTGAATATAGATAAGTAGTTAAATCAAATAAATAGTATTCAATATAGACATCAGTATGGTTACCCAACTTAATTCTGCTAAAAGAGGGATTGCGACTGAAGAAATGAAACAAGTAGCAAAAGATGAACAAGTTGATATTAATTTTATTCTAAAGAATGTTGCAAATGGTTCAATTATAATTCCAAAAAATATGGCAAGAAAACAGCATATCAAACCAACAGGTATTGGAAAGGGTCTAAAAACTAAGGTTAATGTAAATATTGGAACATCTACTTTATATCAAAATATAGAAGAGGAAATTGCAAAAGCCAAGGTTGCGATGAAATATGGTGCAGATACGATGATGGACCTTTCTGATGGAGGTGACTTAAATCTAATAAGGGAGAAATTACTTGATGCTGCTTCAACTATTACTTTTGGTTCTGTACCTATCTATCAAGCCTACGGATATGGTGTTGAAAAATACAAAAATCCACTTAACATAACAGAAGATGATTTCTTAAACGCATTTGAGAAGCATGCAAAGGATGGAGTAGATTACACAACAATTCATTCTGGAATAACGCTAGAGCTAGCAAAAAGAATAATGAATGTTAAAAGACATGCAGGAATTGTATCCAAAGGTGGAACTATAACAGCTGCTTGGATGTTAAAATACAATAAAGAAAATCCATATTACGAACACTATGATTATCTATGTGAAATTGCTAAAAAGTATGACGTTACTTTTAGTCTTGGCGATGCATTAAGACCTGGCTCCATACTTGATTCCCATGATGAACTACAGGTGTCAGAAATGATAAATGTTTCAAGACTAGCTAAAATTGCATACGAAAATGATGTTCAAGTAATGGTTGAAGGCCCTGGACATGTACCGTTAAATGAAGTAACTGCAAATGTACGATTAGCCAAGTCTTTGATAGGGGACATTCCCTATTATGTTTTAGGACCTCTAGTTACGGATATAGCATCAGGGTATGATCACATTGCAAGTGCTATTGGAGCAGCTATATCAGCCTCTGAAGGTGTTGATTTACTGTGTTATTTGACGCCAGCTGAGCACTTGGGGCTTCCAAATGAAAATGAAGTAAAAGAAGGACTAATTGCTTATAAGATAGCTGCACACGCAGGTGATTTAGTAAAAAATAGAGAAAAGGCAATAAAATGGGATATCGAAATGACAGAGGCAAGAAGGACACTAAATTGGGAAAAACAACTGTCGTTATCAATCGACCCTGAAAAGGCAAAAGATATTCATTATCGAAATACGGGTCAACATCCAGGTAACAATGTTCCTTGTACTATGTGCGGATCAGCATGTGTATATATAATGTTACCTCAACAAAGGAAATACAGTAAACAAGAAGAGAATGTATTAGAGAGAAACTTGAAGGAATAAACCAGTTTAATAGTTAGTAACTACACATTTAGCCCTTACCCAGCTTACACGGATTTAGGCTCCAATTGATTTTCATGATTTTTGATTACCACCAAATATGAAAATGAATGTTTAGAGCGACATGTAAAACTTTTATTCCCTAATCGAATACTATACTATCATATGATGATAATATGTGTTGAATGTGGTTGTAATCCCCAAGAATTTAAAATTGGACAATGTAGTAATTGTACTTTTGATGTTTATTGTTGTTTATCAAAATAGATTTTCAAATTAATATGAAAGAACGTCAGCCTTAATTGACATTACCATGGTATAATGGCCTATCTTCGCTTTTATAATTTGGTTTATATAATAAGTAACAATTCTTAAAATTACTTTTATCTGATACAGAGCATAGAGAAAAAAGAAAAATTACTCATATCATATCCAGAGTTTTAAAATGAAATATCTTGATATGTCAATTCATACCAAATGCTGTACTTTGTCCTGAAGCAGTAACGCAAATAGCTGAATGGTAATTTTTTAATATATTTTCTATCCGTTTTCCTTGTGTATTGGATAGATTTTTGGCCTCTATGTCGGAATTTCTGAAACCGTTCAAAGAGCAATAATACCAAAGTACGTGCCAATAGAATTTAGGGGAAAAGCTTACGGATTATATAGTTCTTGTAAATGGAGTTTGTTTTTTTGCAAGCAATATTACATTTCGATTTATTTGGGATAATTATAGTATCTATATGGCAGTAACTTATAGTATATCATTGTTTATTTGTGCAATTGTAGGAATGATGGTCTTTATCAAAAATTATTCAAGTTCTTAATGATAGCGTTATCTGATTGATCATTTATTAAGAGCCTATCCCAAAATTATCTTTCTATAGATGATCATAAAACAGGCAAACTG
>WHSX01000123.1:6331-8823 GCA_009379865.1 Candidatus Nitrosocosmicus sp. | reverse complement strand
AAACCCTTTATCCTTTGACATACATAGTTTATGCTCCATTTGATCACAGCAAATTTGATAAAATCTATTTTCATTTTTTATGTGTTCATAATGTATCTTGGAGCCGCTATAGATGTGAATATAAACGACTCAAAAGTATATTACATGATTACCACAAAGGAAATAAACATCCTATTTGACAACCTTACTCCTGATGATTTAGGATCAAATGACTTTACTACCAACGACAAAGTTGATTTACTAAAGGATACTGGCAATTTTTCAGATCTCCCTTACTGATAACAAGAATGTAGAAAGCATCTGATCTAAAAGAAATGTCCATGCTAGGGCTAGGGCTAGTCCGGTTTTTGAAAACTATTAATTCAATTTGATGTGTTTAGTGGGTCTGATAACTTAACGATAAACCTATGGCTTGAAGATGCTCTATTTCAATTATGATTGGTGAAAGAAACATAACATCTCCATTGTACATAGAATCTAGCCTATATTTGTACTTTCATGGTTTGTCAACCAGAGGTGTTTCCAAAGCAATGTCCTTTTTGAACAAGGTCAAAAGAAGTTAAGTCGCAATCTTGAAACGGATTCAAAAATGGTATCCTAGAAAAATATTATCATAAAGAATGAAAAGAGGAATACATCGTCGATGAGACCTTATTCAAAGTTGGATCAGAGTTAGTATGGCTTTTGGTAGCAATAGAATCAGAAAGTAGGCAAATTCTCGCACTATCTATCTCCATAGACAGAAACATGCTAATAGCAAAAAGGTTTCTCTAAGGTTTGACCAAGGCTCATGGAAAGTAGCCTATATCAACCGAAGGTAGAACCCGGTATCCAATAATTTTTAGATCCCTAAAACTAAAACACCGCTCTCATCCTTTTTTCGCAAAAAGGAGAAAGTCTAATAGAACTAACTATGCAGCAAATCAAGGACAGAAATTAAGTTTTCAACTACTACTTTCCTTGTAGAACAATGAAATATAAACGAAATCATCTGATAAATTGGATGAATATTTTCGTTGAATATCATAACAAGGAGTTAAGCCGCTAGGTTGACACGGTCCTATATGGTTTAACGTCGTCTACAGGCCTTACCAAATATCAAATATTTGTTTTTTCATAGAAAATGATTAGTGCAGATCTGATCTAACTCTTACAAACAATTTTACTTCTCCATGATCGTTTTTTCTCTTTTTGTTAATAATAAATTTTTAGATTATTGGACTTTAGGTAACATGCTAATGAAATAGATTATATGAAAATATTATTTACAAAGGAATCCAATTTAAAGACATATAAATTCGGGTCCAGAGGGACGTCTTTCAAAATTGAACCAAATCCACTATTGATGATATTCCTATTATTAACTGAAAAAAGTTTATTTATATATTGTATGATTATGCATTAACAAATTTAATGCCAAGAAGAAGAAAAAATGAAAAGACATTTCATGAAGAACCTGCTACAACTGCAAAAAGAATCTAATATTCTAAGCGAGTTCGGTGGGATTAAGTCCCTTATGGTATAAGGGTTCGGTGTAACTCTTGAGGATATCCACATGGGGTTTGATAAAGTATTTTTTTATTTTGATATCATAATCAGTTTGTAATCTATTTGTAATAAAAAGTAATAAATTTTTAATGCGGGCTCAATGGGACTAATAACAAATTTGACTATTTAAATGGCCCAATCCTAACGCAAAGTTAGTATGGATACAAACAAAATATGCGTGATAGATCGATAACCGTAAGAAAGAATGTCCTAATTTCTATAAAAATTTTATATCTTCATAAAACACGACATTTCTGAAGTTTGGATTATAGGTGCATTTCTATATCCATAAATGATTCACAAATCTTTCTATCTTATGCACCAGTTAATATCTTAATATTCATCAGTGACTTTCGAATCTTCCAAGCATGGATAAGTTCTTGAATGGATATTTTAATATAAACTCAATGCAGAAATTGCTCCATGAATTAACTAGTTTTAGCAGTTTAGACCCGTTATTGATAGTCATTTTCCGTTAATTCTTGATTTTGTCTATTAACACCAAAATTTTTATATCAATCTACATATTTGAAAATATGATAGGGTCCGTAATAACAGTAGATAGCATAAGTGAATTACGTGCTATAAGTGGAAAAATAATTCAAGATTCATTTAAATTAAATGTGACAGCTATTGTAAAAGGTCATACCTCCATAGGAGATGGTGGTGGAGGTAATTTTGTGTGGAATCCTTCTTCTACAAAAGATAATAATGGAACGGTCATTGAATCCACGGATCGATCTGTTGTAATTGGTGGGATTCCTAAAGAACTTGAAGTGAATCAATTTAGTGTTAGTTCAATGAAAGCCGTGGGTATGTTCGTGACGAAACTGGAGTATCTATAAATGAAACCCTTTTGCTTAGGCTTAGTGCTGGCAGCGTTCATACTCGTTCCAACTACAGCAATGGGACAAGTTGAGAACAGGACTGCAGTAAACAATACG
>WHSX01000123.1:0-6321 GCA_009379865.1 Candidatus Nitrosocosmicus sp. | reverse complement strand
GATCATCTCGATCACGCAGAGCGTCATGCAGAAGGAGGACGCCAAGGGGGTGCTCCTGCGCGTCGACGTCGACAACGGCACCGTCGTCAAGACGGGTCTCGGGGATTCCCAGGAGGGAGTGCCGGCGACGCCGGACATGAAGTTCCGTCCCGGCGCGATGGCGATCCCCATGCTCACGACTCTGGTGCTGCAGCTACAGGAGCAGGGTAAGCTCAGCCTCGACGACACCCTGTCGAAGTGGTTCCCGCAGTACCCCAACGCCGACAAGGTGACGCTGCGGATGCTCTCGAGCGTCACCTCCGGCTACCCCGACTACATCCAGGAGAACCCGCCCTTCCAGGCGGCGCAGCTCGCGGAGCCGTTCCGCCACTGGACGGACGACGAGCTGCTGCAGTACGCGTTCGCGCAGCCGATCGTCTGCGACCCGGGCGCGTGCTTCCACTACGCGCACACCAACTTCATCATCCTCGGCAACGTTGTCGAGAAGATCACCGGGAAGTCGATCACCGAGCTCTTGCAGCAGAAGTTCCTCGGTCCGCTCGGGCTCACCGAAACGAATATCACGAAGCTCCCGGCCATCCCTTCACCCGCACTCCACGCGTACACATCGGAGCGCGGTGTCTACGAGGAGTCGACGGGATGGAGCCCGTCGTGGGGCCTCGGCGACGGACTCATCATGACGTCGACGCTGCGCGACATGACCACGCTCATCAAGGCGGTCGGCACCGGCAAGCTGCTCTCGAAGGAGTCAGCGAGCGAGCAGGTCGAGGATCTGTCGAAGGGCCTGCCGGGTGCGCCTGGGCAGATCGGCTACGGACTTGGGGTCGCCGTCGGCAATGGGTGGGTGTTGCAGAACCCGGTCTTCAACGGATACGAGGGGATTGCCGCGTACCTGCCGTCGCAGCAGCTCTCGATCGTGATCGACAACACGCACGGCCCGAACGCCACGGAGGGCACGAGCATCGCCACCGACATCTTCAAGGCACTCGCTGCGTACCTGGCCCCCACATCGCTACTATAAATAGTAGCGGGTTCGGTGGTATGTGAAACAAATTTGACTTAGTTTCCAACTCAGACCCTAATTAGAGCAGTTCATTTAAGGAATTGTGGATATAGATAATAGACAGATATGGTGAGTCTATAATATAATGAGGTGTTAAAAGATGGGGCGCTTGTATGTTAAGGCTCATAAGGTTGGGGGGTTTTTATACGTGGGCTTTTCGTATATCCAAAAGTGTAAACCATTGTTAGGATAATATGATTCTAATGGGTTAGGTTTTGAATTCTCTACCAATATGTAGAATCTATTTCTATCAAACAATTTTTTGATTTGTTTCTTTTGAACCTTTGATATACTACCAGTGTAAAACTCCAACCCGTCGCCCTTATTCCAGTAAAAGTGTAAATTATATACATTCTTTTCACCCCCAAGTATTTTAAAAATTTTTCTGGTTAGCTCTATTTGTTGGGTTTTGGTTATGGTCATTTGTTTATACTTTTACCCATGGTCATGATTAAATCCAATAACTGCCAAAACCAAACTTTACCTACATCAAAATATTGCCGATTGCCAAAAGCATCTATTTGATGAGGCTCTCCTGAGAAGATCCCAAGAAATTCAAATTGTTTTTCTTTATAGTATGATATCCCATCTTCATAGATTTTGATAGGGATATGTGGTTGACTTATCACCAAACTTCCTGAAGATCCCGGAAATAATTTAGCATCAATTAAGAAACATGGACTGCCCTCATACTTGTGATATAAGCTTGTTGCTATTACACCTGATTTAACTATCGGATATAGATTTACAGAGTCAAAATAACCATGAGGATATCCGATAATTAAAATGGTATCTCCTACTTCCACATCATAATAGTCATTATTCATTTTTGGAAAATGGTTTTTGGTTATACCTTGAAATGCAATATAGTTTGTATTTTCATCATGATCTTCAATCATACCTTTCATCATCAAGTCGCCCACCCTGATGGCCACAACATCAATGGACGAATCTTCGAATATTTTTGCCCTATTTAATATCTCATCTCTATTTAGTTCAATTTTTTTCCATCTCAATTCCTCCCATTTTCCAATTATTTTTTTTAAACTAAAGACAACCTTATCAGCCAATATCTCTTTACCATTATTTTTTTCAAAGAGCATGTGTCTATTCGTAATTAAATATGTCTCATCCATCCTCTGAAATCCGTTTATTTCCTTGTCATCCATTATTTGATAGAAAAAACCAGTTCCATTCCAAAAATTTGAAGTGTTATGTATGTTAAATTTACTAGTTATAGTACTAGTAACTCCGTGAATGAATGAATCGATTTTCATGTTTTCAACAAGAAACGCCAATAATTATTAATTAATCTTTGTGTGAGATATTTTTTAGATGACATTCAAATATGTTATCCAACAAAACGTACACTCAAAGTTCCGATCTCACCTAGATAACCCTAATTTCGTTAATTCATCTGCTATTCTTTGAACGTTGATTGATAAACTCTCTAAGTAATCATTCTCTTCACGAATAAGAGTATTATGACCAATAGTAGTATTCTTAGTCACATCTATCTCTTGGTAATTAGAATATGAAATGTCCAGAAAGTCTTTGTATGTAAAATCAATTTGTAATGTATATTGACGCTTATTGAAATCCTCTAAGTGTAGTCCAAACTTATTATTCCCAATAGGTATTAAACAAGTTAATTTCTCATTTACAGCTATTAAGCTCGTTGAATGCGTAAACCTAGTCGTATCAGGATTTTCTTTGGATCGAACAACGATTTCTACATCTGTTGCTGGACCCTTCCCCAAATTAGATATCTGCAATTCTGGTTCAATGGCATTTCTCACCTTAATCGCACCTATGAGCGCCGGTCTGAATTGCATAGTATTCGTTTTCTCTAATACATTTACAGTCTTTCTTGTCTGAAAAGCGTAATAACTAGTTACTATAACTAGAATTATTGATGTAAGTGCTAATACCAAATTAGAATCCATGAAATATATCTTAGTCATATACTCTAATTACTTTACTTTAGTATATCACAGCTTAGACAATTGTTTTAGTTTCTTTCACTTCCTAAAATCTAGACATAACATATTAGATCATTTTGAGTTGCTTTGCTTGTTCTATTAACTTTTCGAACCCTTCGGTTTGACTTGTGTCTATTTTCATGTCCTTTTGGATTTTATCCAGTCTGCTCCCTAAGTCTTCAATTGTTTCTTTTCTTGCAGCCAATGCATAAGTTGTAAAAGGACTATCCCCACTAACTGCTTCACAAAAAAGGATGATTGTCTTGGATGAATTATTTTTGATATTTGATTTAATTACGTTTTCAAATTCATACTTTTTATCACCCGTTAATTTGGCATATGCCACAAACAAGCTGCCAAATTGACTATGAGTCGTGTTCAGAATTGCAATATCGGTGTCTTGTTTGTCAAATGCTTCTTCTATTCTACCAGCTTCAAATACATCTTTAGACATTAGCTTGAGACAAGTAACTTCATCTAGTTTTTCCACTTGCTTGCCTAAATCATTAAAATTAATACTATATCCTGTAAATGTCCTATTCAGTTTAGACTTGCTCTCAATGTGAATATCGCATGAACCCGTATGAAAATCTGGACCTCCACCTTCATTAAATACAGTAGATGGATCAGCTTCGTATAACAGAGATCCAACCAAAAACTCGTCATAAGTTGATAGGATTTTCTTTGAAATTTCCTTCGCAATCGCGTTTTGTTTAGCTTCAAGTTCAGTCGCAGCTTGGTTCAAGGCTGAAAGCTCTGCTTTCAAGCTAGAGATACGTTTAGTGCCTCCTGGAATAGGCGAAATTCGATCGATTAAATCTACAATATTAATTAGATGTCGTAAATGACCAGGTATGTATAATCCAATGACTTTTGGCAATTCTTCATCTGGAAGTCCTAGAATGGTTCTATCTATAAAATAAAAGAGAGAGGAAATGGATCTAAATGGAAATCCTTCTCTTTCTAGCTGATTCCATCTGCGGATCAAGTCCTCAGCTGTAGTCCTACAGCCTATATTTTCTAAAGGGACTACTAAACCATCGAATTGTATGCTATTAGTACTATAAAGTTCTGGCGTGATTGTCAAATTTTCATCTGAAGACATAAAATAAGCTCTTAGAAGATTCCTTTAAAGATACTCGCAAATAACCTGCCATTCTGATCGCGGAGAGGTAATTTATACGAGTCTTGGAAAGATTATGAGTAAATAAGGCAAATATTTTTTATTATATAGATATTGGAGACTTTTGTGCTAAAAAAACAGAAAACTCGTGATGTCGATTTTGCAATTAACTAGAATAATTTGTAAACTTGGTATGCATATATACATAACGAAGAACATATCGTATCGATTCTGATCGAACCAATGAAGGATGATTTTGCAATTGAGTCTACCTTCAGTTAGAAGTTTTTTTCGAATATTTTTTTTGATTGTATTCTTGTATGTTAGACTCAATAATCATTTCAATAGGGTTGGCTTCTTCCATAAAATAGATTCCTTCTATTTCTATAGTATCTAGATCAAAAATTTTTTTCAAGATCCATATCTGCGAAACATATTCAAGTATCTTAGCCATGTAATACCACTTGTATGAATCAATCTTTGAATGATCCCTAAGTGAGTGCCCTATAATGTTCCTATAACTAGATATAACTCCAGAAAAATTATTTATCGTAATATAAGTGATAAGAAAGAGAAAATTTAATTTTAGCTTGTGATCGCTATTGATTTCTGCTACTAAGTCTTGGTATTTTTGAATCCTTTCAGCCTTAGACTCCATAGAATCAATTTCTTTCTTTTTCAAAATAATATTGATTAATTTAGTTTTCAATTCAGAATCAATACCTATATCTATTTTCTTTATTTCTTCAAGATTGACATAGGAATAAATAGGATTTAAAATATAAATCGATCTTACAAAGGGTTCAATAAGCTCCATAAATCGTTCTTTTAGATACAATCTTGTATCACATATCTTGCTTGTAAGATAAAATTTATCTTTAGAATCGAATTGCACAAGACTTAATTTATCAAGAATTCTAACCTTTTGATCAACTTTTTCCTTATGTATTAAAGATGTTTCTTTATTGAAAACGTAAGACTGGTGAAAAGCCTCAAAGAAACTAACCAATTTGAATACCCTTAGTTCAAACGTGGTCAATTCATACATATAATTAAAATAAAAGGAGTATATTACGGAATTCTCTTTGAATTCAAACCAGTTTTGTAAGAACTTTGGTATCTGGTCTTCATATAAATCAAATCTTAGTAAGACAGGTTTTATATTACCACACTTGTTCATTTCATCAGTAATAAATGATTTAAACTGTATCTCAATTTCATTTCCTCTAGAGTCACCTTCTAAAATCCCGTATAAAGAATGAACCTCAACATTCTTTCCCGTTATCATAAAATTTAAAAAATCTTGAATAGTTTGTTTCAAGTTAAACCACTCTTCAATTGATTTGACACCTTGCCTTGAATTGATCTTAACATATACATTGAAAAATCTATCCATAGTAGCTTTGTCTTTGTCCTTTATCGGTTGTCTCTTTAGAAAAGAAATCGAATAATCATCATTTATTTCATACTCGATGATAGAACGATCCTTTGCAATTGTGCTGTAAGTTATCAGGTATGGAGAAATCCATTTATGTATATTTGTAAAATTTATCATTATTGCCTTAAATTGAATTCCTTCTATTGTATCAATTAATTTACCATATAAAACTAAAAATACGTCTAAAATAAGCTCAAAAACGCTATGGTTAGAGTCATGGAGATTTAATAGACTTGCCTTCAATGTCATATCTTCATTTTTGTTAGATCCACCATGGAACAATATCCATTGACTATTCCTGATAAAGTTCATTTGTTCCAAAAACTTCTCATTGGAAGTTTTCAAAAACAATTTACCATCTTCCATTTTCCCGTCAAATAGTAATTCAACATCATTGGGAAGCCAAAAAGTTCCAGATCTATCTTCAACTAAACTCCTATAACCCATCAATTAGACGATATGACCAACAACTATTTGCCCAGGTAGTATTTAAAGTATCAATAATTAATATCCGAGTCAAATCTTACACATTTGTCTCCCTTATTAGAACTAATTAAGTTAGAATCTTTTGAAATAGAAATTATCTATGAATAAATTTGAACATAGTCCATAGGAATCAAAATGAATAAAAAGTTATGAAAACTAAAAATTAAACCGGAGTCCATACTTAGAATCATTAAATTATTAGACATACATCTCAAGAAGAATGTATTAG
>WHSX01000122.1 GCA_009379865.1 Candidatus Nitrosocosmicus sp. | reverse complement strand
AGCGGCTCCTACATTTCCCACGATGATTGATCCAAGTCCCGAGATAAATGCTATTACAGTAACTATTAATGTTATCATCCAAGCCCATTTCAGTCCTTTCCATAATCCATAAGCAACACCAAAATAGGCTAATCCGATTATAATGAGAGCTGCGCCAAGGAAAGGTATTATCCCTACTAGGGCAATCCCACCTACTAAAGAACCAATACCTCCAAGAATAGCAAGTATAGCAATTATTGTAACACCAAAAGGTCTATTATTTTGCATTTACTATGTTTAATGACAATAACTTATTAAACTTACATCAAAATAGAGTAGTTTCTTTTAATACTAGTATTTTATTTAATGAATGATATATTTCATTTGTGAATTTGAGGGAATGTTCTCATTAAGATTTTTCTTGATTTCCCCCATTTCCCAGGGATATTATTGAACTAAATGACTTGACAGGAGTTTATGAGTGCATATTCTTTCAAAATAGACAAGCATGGAAACGTGATATTGTGGCTGGGATCTATAATACGACCACTGCAGCTAAATTAAATTCTTGAAATTAATACTTACCTTTTGGTTTAAGCAAATTATCAAGCACTGGCGTATGTGAGCGAATGATAGTATGTTATTTGAACAAATGACATGTACGATTGTTTTAGTAAATAAGTACTAATCATCATGATTTTTGACCTCCGTACCAATGATGTTGAATGCCAAAAGTCCTATCTTAAGGTTTATACCATGCAGTGACACATACTATTTTTAGGAGACGACCCATATTTTCATAGATAGTGCGAACTAGTTAAGGCAGCATGAAAATAGTAAATATGGTAATCCTAAAATTCCAAAATCTTATGAACTTGCACTTTTACTACAAAGAATTCCACTAAATGCACTCATCCTTTTTCTTTATTTATGTCATGATACCAGTGTATACATCAAAAGGAACTGGGGTGTGATGGTATACTAAATACTCAAAACTAATTCCAGAAAGATGAGTTTGATAATCATATCAATATTCTATTTGAAATAACCAGGAGTAATAATTTATTGAAAATTCGTGTTCTCTTGCCTTCCCCCATGATTGATTTGTTAACTAGTCCTAAGAATAATGGTTCTTCCATCACGATCAAACGTTTTGTCCGTCTATGAGAGCGAATTCGTGTGTGGACTGCCTTTTGAATCAAATAGTATGGATATCTTAAAAAAGCATTTTAATATACGTATCAGCATGAAAGTTAAGATAGGAGCTTTTATAGCATTGTGAAAAATTGGTTTTTAAAAAAGCCAGTAGATTTTGAATGGCTGTCAAAGTCGGTTTCTCTAAAAAATGTATTTTTCACAATGAAGGATTCAAAATCTTGTAATGACTTGTATTATTAGGAGACTATTTAGGTCAGAATTTCGTATTCAGTAAACTTTGCATTGATTTTTAAATAACTTACAAGTTTGTATGGACATGTCCGGTTACCGTTTGAATAAATTGCTTTATTCTTCTTAATGAGAACGTTCAACAATCAATAGGTAAACGGTTATTCTCATTCTAGTCATTAAAGTTTTGTAGATATATGGTCCAATTAATTAAATTGTAACAGATAGTATAGATTTATCTTATTTACTGTAATTATTGATTCCCTAAGGATAAACCTAACTATTTAGGATTAGATTTAATTTAAGTCAGGAAAAATCGATCGAGTCTAATCCTCGTATTTTTGCAGTTATGAGCATTAATGTATATGACTGGCCATATGTTAGACTAGATTTACATTAGAATTATCAATTATTGTATTTGTTATTGAAACATTAAATGTCAATATTACCATATCCTAATCTATTTATAGTATGATACACATTTGACGCTATGAACTTCGGCTTCATCTTAATGCCCATACTCTTCATATCTGTTATGCAAGTCGCTCATGCTCAGAGTCTTTCTGATTCCATAAATAATGCAGTAACTAACGACATAGAAAACACATTTGACTCGATAGACAGTACATCCAATAATACCGGTATTTCCCCATCTGAAAACGATACGGGCTCCCAGTCCACTACTACTACCACAACTACGAGCGGTCCGGGTAATTCCAATTCTACTACTACGACAATGAAAACTAACAGTCAATAGTAGATTGAAATTATTTTCAATTATTGTTTTAAATTTATGTACAATTTATTCATAATTAATCATCTATTCATTTGATAAACTTCAATATACATTGCAATATTCTTGGTTAATACCAATCGTAATTAAAATCTAGATAAACTCGATCAAAAGGCGTTATCAAAATTATACTGGTTAATAAATTTGATACCAGCTTAGCGATTTTATACTAACTATTTAGAGTTTTCCATAGCTGACAAAATAAGAAAACGATTACTAATTATTTGTAAACAATACTCCCTCATCAAGGTTGACAAAGGGTTCTTCAAGATTATGTCTTTTTTGGTTTGTGAATTGTTCAATTCTAAAAGGAGAGTCACTAGTATATAAGTTGAGTATCATATCCAAAGTGATAAATATTGAGACAAGAGTACAGGAATACAAAATTTTAAAAATCTATAACAAAATGATTGTTAATAATTAAAATGCAATTTGAATTTTGTTCAGATGATTGCACCATTGTTAATGCTCCTGATTTTTTAGGATCAAAATGTTAGAAAGATAACCGTAATGGGCGCAAGGACCATTTAAATAGATATTACAGATTACAGATTCTTGAATAAATGATCATCTTTTTGCTTATTCATAATACATATGAAAGACTGGTTCAGAACTTTTACCTTACCTTTTTTTGAATAAAGCATATTCAAACGTCAAAAATTAATTGGATAATCAAACACCAAACTAAATCAATGCCTAGGTCAAGACGTTTTTACGGAATTAGGATGTCATTAATTTTTCAATATAGTATTTTTGAAATTAATTAAGGATATTTCACCAATTAAGAGACTACCAATTTATACAAATGCTTTCTTAACCTATGTATGAAAGTAAACGAGAAGAAAGTTGCAATTGTGACTGGTAGCTCAAGTGGAATAGGGTTCCAAACTGCACTCATGCTGGCCAGAAATGGATATTCCACATATGCTTCCATGCGAAATATTGATAAATCCAAAATCATTTCAGAAATAGCAAAGAAAGAAAGATTACCATTACAAGTTATTCAGCTTGATGTCAATGATGATGTCACGGTTAAGAATGCGATAAACAAAATAGTTAAAGACGGTAAAAGAATCGATGTACTGGTAAACAATGCGGGATATGGCCTTTTTGGAGCTCTAGAGGAATTGTCTATTGAAGAGATAAAAGCACAATTTGAAACGAACTTTTTTGGGGTTGTACGCGTAACCCAGGCTGTTCTCCCCACAATGAGAAATCAGAATGGTGGCGGCACGATAGTGAATATAAGTTCAGTTGGAGGACAAGTAAGTGTACCAATCCTATCTGCATATAATAGTACAAAGTTCGCGTTAGAAGGCCTCAGTGAATCATTATCACATGAATTAGGACCATTCGGAATCAGAGTGATTATAATAGAACCAGGCTTTATAAAAACCAATATTATGAATTCCAGTGTTTTGGCTAAAAGTGCCTCAGTTGAAAATTCTCCATACTATTCCTTTACTAAAAAAATAGAAAGTTATTTTAAATCAATGATGGACAATCCAGAATCATCAAACCCAGAAGAAGTGGCTAAAGTAATACTACACGCAGTAACATCAGATAATCCACAACTAAGATTTACGGTAGGTAATGATGCATCAGCCATAGTCCAAGCAAAAAGAAAAATGTCAGAATTAGATTTTATCAATTTAATAAAACAACAACTCATGCCTGAATCGCAATGGTTGGAATGATAAATTAGTATATTTTAGAGTTCAATTCTAATTCATTATCTGTCTTTTTTGGTAATGGGGGTCTGAATACGATTGGTAGTTTAAAGTCATTTGTTATCTCAACTACGCCCTTCACCAATCTTTCACCGTGAATCTTTTTGCATAAATTAGCCTTTCATAACACAGCAGGTTTACAGTTAATTTTTCCATCTTTGCCCATTACTCATACGGATAAATGATAATATGTAAATTCGAGTTAATTGAAGTATTGAACTAATTTCTGTGAATAATAGTTTTCAGGATTTAAAAAGAAAGAAATCTCAAATGAGCCCAATGGATAGATATTATAATAGATGCATTACGAGCATAAATTTTTGTTTTATTGGATTAAAAAACATTTAGAAAACAGTAACTAATTTTGGACTGAGTAAGAAAGGGAAGGCTTTTAAAAAAATAAAATTTTATCGTAAGATGCGGTATTATCAAAATATCCATACTTGCATGAACCATATTTAATATCATCGATAATACCGTTTATTTCGCGGTTCGATTCTTTACAACCCGTAATTGAATGAGTCAATCAGGTTGGTCATAAATAGCGGAAATAATATGAAAGTTTTAAAAGGATCTATTATCTTATTGCAATGTTGAAAGATTGAATACAACAAGTCACTTTCAAAGGGCATTGATATTCCAGGGAGGCGGATCTTTAGGAGCTTATGAGGCTGGCGTTTACAAGGCCACTTACGAATTGCTTTCTGAAAGGGATGTAAAATTGGGTAGGAAAGGAAAACCGATATTTCATGTTGTCGCTGGTACCTCTATAGGCGCAATGAATGCAGCCGTATTAGTCAGTTACGTAAAAGAAAACAAGACCTGGCAAGGGTCGGCGGATCGGCTGATTGAATTTTGGGAATATATGGCTACGGAATCCATTATGGATACAATTCCAAGTTTTAATGAATGGTGGAATTATTGGCAATATTTTAATAAAGATTTGGCATCGAACGAATCGGCGAGAAGATATTATGACACTAAGCAGTTCATGTTTAGAGGAGTACCAAATGTATTTACCCCTTCCACAATGTTGGAAGATAGGCGGTTTTTGGATCCTGTGAATACACAGTATCTTTATAGCAACGAACCGTTAAAAAAGAGTCTTGAGAAATTTGCAAAGTTTCCGATAGCAACCAGTTACCAAAATAACGAACCAAGGCTACTTTTGGTGAGCGTCGACGTACAGGAAGGAAGCACGGTAGTATTTGATAGTTACGAAAAGGAGGATGGCACTCGGAAAACTGAGTATGGTCGTTACGGTCCAGAATATGCAAGGGGACCTAATGAAGAGGGAGGATACGAGTATGTAATTAGTCATAATGACGGCATAGAAGTTGACTTTGTTCTTGCAAGTGGTTCAGTACCTGTTAATTACGAATATACTAAATTACAGGTAGAAGATACCAATGGTAGTAATCGAATTAAAAGCGGCATCGAAAAGCAGAAAGAAGAGTTAAATAACCCGACTACTAAGAAGGTTCGTTATTTTTGGGACGGTGGCATTATAGCAAATACTCCACTTAGGGAGGCTGTAATTGAACACCGCAGGTATTGGGCTTCCGTTAGAAAATCTGAAGTACCTCCTCTACGCGTTTTCATAGTTAATGTACATCCAATTAAGCAAGACTCCTTACCTGCTGATCATGACGCTCTTGTGGACAGGAAAAATGACTTGACGTATCATGATAGGACCTTATTTGATGAAAGGATGGCATTAATAATCACTGATCATGTTAACATTGCTAATAGCCTCATTCAGCTAGCCGAAGATGACAACATCAAAAAGTCTTTAGTAAACAACATCCTAGAGCGACAGGCCGAAACGAGAAATTTTAGTACTGGGAAGCATTTAAAATACGTCGATCTGATTGAACATATGGTTTCTGTAGAACAGGTAATTAGAATAGAGCGCAAGAACGACACACATACAATATCAAATAAAACTTTTGATTTCTCAAGAAGCACAGTTAGAAATCTAATAGGAGACGGTTATAGAGAAACACTAGAGCAGGAAACTAATATACTGCAAGTCTGGGACTCGGAGCACCCAAGGTAAGTTAATATTAGCATTTACGAGTATAATTCCTTCATAATAGAGAAAATTTGTCATGAAATAAAGTCATTCTAGGTTATTGAACATGCGAGCATTCCATGAACTTCATACAACATTAAATTGAAATCCGGAAGGTATTATTGTCAGCTTCTGATCCACATCTCTTTGCTCCTTCATGACATTACCTAAATTGTGATTTGACCTAACCTCGTGGAGGGCTTGAATGTGATAATGGTATAAAATAGTGTTACTGCCTATATCAGAGTGACAATAATTTGAATATAACCTGAACGAACTTCCAGGAATGGACTTTTGACCTAGTATGAATTTGGATTTGGCTTCATCAGTCATGTTAATGATGCACAGTCAGCGCTAAGTAACCTCCTGTTTGTAGTAAAGACGGTGAAAACTCATGGTTTTTGTTTTTTTTGTTTGTTTTGGCAGTCATTGTGCTGTTTATACTTGTCACCATATGCTTCCAAAGTATGACAACTTTTATTTACGATGCTCAGAAGTGTTCTCACTCCTTATTATTACTGGTGAGGTCAATAATGATGAACTTGGTGCTCTCATAATATCACCGTTCGACATTAATAGTTCGCAGTTTAACAGCCCAATGTCACGAACCTTTCCGCTATTTCCAAATACGGTGATCACATCGTCTATCTTAAATGGCCGAGTTAGTGACAAATACATACCTGCTATCATATTTCCCAAAAGATTTTGCGAAGCAAAACCGATTACGAGTGCCGATAAGGTGCCGATGGATGCCGCTACTGCAGCATTTTGGCTTAGAAATGATAACACGATGGCAGCAACCACGATTCCTCCGAGAATCCTAATGAGGCTTCTCAATGAGTTGGCGGTCTGACCGGATTGCTGGGCCGTAATCACCAGCCGAAACGCGGTATTAGCCATTATTTCTATAACAAGGTAGCCCACAATACTTACCTGCAAGCTTTGAAAATAAATTAAGTATTCGACAGGAACCAACCATATGCTTAGGCTCAATGTTACTGCCAAAATTGCTCCTAAAATGGCTAATCTCTTTACAACCGTTCGTTTGGCATTGTTAACTATTCGACTATTTCCGGTTTTATCATATTCAGACATGTTTATTATCTATCGTTATAGGTTTATACATCGATTGCTATCGTGCTTACGATAGTAGTAAAATATTGAATCATGATAAACTTATTCTAACAAAAATATCCAATATGTGAAAGAAGGATAGCATTACCCAAGATAGAATTTTTCAGAATCAGGCAATTAAACCGTTTGAAACGGGATTAATAAACAAATAAGCTTGCTCAATTCAGTTTTCTTTAATCAAGGTAGAATCGAATAAGCACCATCGATAACAGACAACACCAAAGGACAAAATAGTAACGGAGCGTTAAGACAACAATAATTTTGTTTGATTTAATTGCCAAAGAATAAGAACGAGACCTGGGGTTTTGATACAGAGGTAATAATCATAGATATTTTTTATTGGCACACATATCCATAATGTCTCAAAGATGTAATCATAATTAAAAAAAAATTTTTACAAGGTATCAGACCATTCTATCAGATTCATCCATTATTCACCCCTATCAAAACAAAGAATCCAATAAATGCAATCAATGATGCAGTTCCTATTATTGTAATTGCCCATTCTGATTTAGACAATACGTGTATTCCTCTCTCTTGTTCTTCTTTTCTGATTCGATCGTTGTTTTTTTATAATATTCTCTTACCATATCTCGGCTTAACTCCACTTTCCTCATTTCGACACCATCTTTTATGGCCACCAATTAACATGATATCTCATCAATTCCTTATTAATATTGACTCTAAACTTGATGAAATCATTTCCAGATTCCTTTTTTTTCTGTTACCTCATGTAATTTATTAATTCTGAAAATCATGAGTCAAATATCAAGTTTGTAGGATGTTTGAAAATTATGTCGATTTAAATACTTGAATAACCAAAACTGAATCTTGTCTATAATTATGCTCCACTTATATGCTAGTTCTAATCCATAGAAATTAAGTTCCTTGCAGCAGTAGAGTTATACCGCAATTTTATAAAATTAAAGACATGTTGAAAATAAAATCTGTATTTAATGTTCTAACTTGGCATTTGAAAGTATTTAGTCAACACCCATGTTTCCGCCGCACGCACAAAAATAAAATTCATCTATACGAGAATTACAAAAAGGACATACTCCTACGCTGTCATAATCAACATCAACAGCATTTTTACCATAGAGCACAAAGTGATCGTTTATTTCATTTGCTATTTCTTTAATGCCCATTAATACATAATGTAAGTTCAATCTTTCTTTAAAATGTTTATATATTTATTTAATTAAATCTATGTTTTCCTTTTTTTGATTAAAAAATTACAAATTATTGTTAAATAAATATAAAATTATTACCATATGAAAGAATGAGTTGTAAAATTCCTGAGAGTAATGGGGAGAAACAATATGGTTTCAAAAAAAAGATAAAATCTATTTGAGGTTAAGTCACTGAGAATTGAAACTATGATTTGAGGAAGCGATCACAATTTAACATATGCAGGCATTGGATCTTGGTATTGAGATCTGTTATTCTATCTCAAGACCTTTATTGGCTTACGCCAAAGCCTACATCCTTATGCAGAAGGAATACATGTATACGTTAAATCACGATAAATTATTTACTAAAGAGGAAATATTTGCCTTGGTTTTCTCTATATTGATAGGTCAGCCTCTTGACTTAGACAAATTAAGGACATGTTTTACTTGAACAATTAGGAACCTGTTGTTAATTTTATATATCATAATGCAAATTGACTGATAAGAAGAGAGTGATTGCTGCACATGCTATACAATTTAGACCAAACATAAGAAAATATATCGTATCGCCTCCATACTTTTAAGATT
>WHSX01000121.1 GCA_009379865.1 Candidatus Nitrosocosmicus sp. | reverse complement strand
TTCTGACATTCCGTTTCAAAAAATTTCCTAAATCCATGTACATTCTTAAAATCAAATTTTCTGTAATTGAACTCTCCCTCTCTAGGTATTCTTTTCTCTCTCAAACCTTGGATTTTCCACGCATCATTTATTAATACTCTTATTCCGGTAACACTTAACTTTTTGGGATGTTTTGCAAGACCCAAATAGTTCCCGTATCTTTGACTTTTTATCTGCCAAAGATTACGAATGACCCAAGAATCTGGACAAATTTTTTCACCAAACGATTCCCTAAAATCCATCCATTCTTTTACAGATTGATATGCCTCTGGGGTAACGTAAGAATCATAATGGTTCTTTGTTTTGGTATTAAAAACTTTTAATTTTGCAGCAATTAATTTATCCTCTTTATAGATTGGAGTAAAATTTCCCCAAGTTAGGTAATTCCAAGAACTGACCCGTATTCCTGATGAAATCATTACCAAAACAATTGGCTTAACCCTACGATCAGGATATTGAATTAACTTGATGATTTCTTCTTTCGTGGGAGGACGATCGTTGGAGTATCTAATCCCCTTTTTTATGCCCTTTGATATTATTTTCCAATTGATATTGATCCTGTTCATTTCGCAAAATCTTTTGATAGGTTTGAAATAATTTTTGATAGTTTCTGTAGATATTTCTCCCCTTTCGACTCTATTATTCTGCAATGCAAAGAATTTGAATAGCTCATTTTCTAGCCATGATGTACTATCCTTTTTTTCTATTATTGTATCATATAACATGTTGCTATTCTCTTCAATGGAACCAGCTTTAATATTGATGAAATTAAGGAATATCTGTAACCTCTTAGGATATTGACGTTTTGATTCTTTAGAATCTAAAGCATACATAAATTTTTGATATGGAGAAATACTAAGAGGACTTTTTTCTATTTCCATACGATCTGGAGAAAAAAAAGATGAATTCATTCGCATATGTATATTTGGCCTGGGCCTTAAAAAAGTAAGAGATATCAAACGGGCCCGGTGGGCTTCGATCCCATGACCTGCGGTTCCGAAGACCGCCGCGATATCCTGACTACGCTACGGACCCTCTGTATCTCATTAATTTCTGAACACTTATATAATTTATGAGAGTTTAAAGTTGCAGAATTTATATGATAATTTGAATTTCTTGAAATATTTATATTGCAATTACTACCTTCTAGATTCCTATTATCGTGAAAAACTGTATACAGTTTTTCATTTACCGTATACAGTATTTGTTCTAAATCATAATGAAGGTTACAAGTACTACAGAAGTAACCTATTTTCTTAAACGTACCTCTTGAACCTTGTCTAATGTAGGAAGAATTGATTCCCTTCTCACAGTTAATACATATGGTCAAATAGCATTTGATATAATTTTAAGGATAAAAACATTAATTCGTACAGCGTCTAGAATGACTAGACAATCTAACGGCTTGCAACCTTAATCATATTTCTTTATTCATCATATATTTAGTATACTTAAAGAAACATAATGGAGAAATCCATGACTTGTTTGTCATAGATTTGCAGATAAAATTATGGCAGGTAAATACCCCTAAAGTTTCAGACGAAGCGGAGATACTAGAGATATTAGATAAGGTAAAGTGCGAATATGATGAACAGATTAATACATTATACATGTGATTGTCTGAAGAAGGCAAATACAAAGAAGATTGGATTCACAGTGGAGATACTAGTGAACTTAATTAAGGAACTAAGGGGAATATTCTAATTAATCAATCAATCGCTCGCTAACGCTCGCTATTTATTTCATTAGATAAGCAAGTCTTGCACAATATGATAATTCTTTCTCTCTCTTATCTACTTCTCGCTGCAATTTATTTCGATTCTGTATTAGAGATTCATGTATTTTATAACGATTGTAGTTTTAGGTTTTCATTATTTACCATTTATTAATTGTTGTACTTCCACAGATAGGTTACATTTCTAATTACCTACATGGGTTACACCATGTTGCTTAGTATTCGTGTGTATGGTAGACTTATTTAACCTTTTCATTCTTGGCTTTTGCAAAGTATTCTTCTAGTTCCTCTTCGCTTTCAAATTTATATGGTAACGGATTGACCGTAGTTATATTATCTTGGGGTAAAAATGTATTACCGGCTATTTCTATTCGTTCTTCAAGAGAATAATTTCCACTACCTGATTCGTCAGAGGTAATGAAATAAGGCCTGTTATCAACTATAATTGATTCATTTACCCTACCATCAATTACAAACTTTCTTAATTGCAAGGTCTTTTCGATACTTAGGGAGCCTTGAACAGTATTATCATCTTTATTTTGCTTCTCTACTATTTTATTTAATTCTCCATAAATTGCACCTTCTATCGCGATATACTGCGAACTAGTTAGTTTAGGTATGGCCGCCTTGAGTTTCCTTTCTAGTTCTCTAAATGACTTTTCTAAAGCGTTTACCTTGAAGGGCTGAAAAATTACTTTATTCTGATATTGCTTAGTAAACTGAATCTTAATCAGCTGATTTTCGTCCAAATACTCGAATATAGATAAAGTTTCGACTAGTTCTTCTGGTATAGAAATTGGAATGGGACTCATTTCTCTAGTTCCTCCCCTACAACTACATTTTCATTTACGAACTCATCAATTTCCAACCATTTTTCATCAAAATAATTAAGTATTCTTCCAATTATCCAAGGCTGCCCAATTAAACGGGAAAGTTCTATATCTAACTCTCTACGAGTCTCGTCATATCCAGAAATATTTACTTCAATTAAGTTTTCTTCAGTTGATATGCCAAGTATTTTCTCTTTAGTTACAAAAATTCCCCTAACTCCTATCTTTCTTAGTCGGTATTCATAAAATTCAAGTTTTTTATTATCGGGATCATTAATGCTTAAATATTCGGATCTGTTACAAATTTTCATAGTATACACCTACACTTCCTCAACTGCTAATGATATTGGCTAGGTCCCTCAACCATGCCAAAGCAGTATCTACAGTCTCTATTTCCGATATATCTTATTTCCGCCTTCCTCCTAAGTGCAATCATCATTCTATCTGAAAAATCGTTTCGTTTCATTATCTAAAAATGAAAAATATTAGTATAAAAGTACGAGACTCCATAAACAACTATAAAATTGTCCACTGAGGAAGAAGAGTTTGTTCTAAAGGAATTTGCAAATATTATCGATTACGCAATGATATGGCATAAAGAACAAAGAAAGATTACTAAGAATACTAAATCCAAAATTGTAGACTACTCTTTTACCCAGAAGACTTTCATTTTAGATGATGCCTATGATGCAATCCTTGCAATCTTTTTGGGAGCACCTTCAATCACTGTAAAAGCTCTTTGTAACTTCATAAACCCTACGTGGAATAAAAATGATTATCGGAAAATGCGAAGGATGGTCAACAAGATATTGAGTCTAGGTTTGATTGAGAAAGTCATGGATGATTCTATACATATAGGCAATATGGGAAAAGGTACAGTGCCGTATAGATTAACATTGATTGGAATTATTTATATCATTACTAATCATGAATTAGAAATATTTTCAATGATAGATCCTTTTATGAGGATTATATCGGACGACAGCTATTCTAGCAATATTTTATTCCAACGATTTCTATACCCTTACTTTAGAAAGCAGACACTTCAATTAGAGGAATTGCGAGCAGAATTCCTGGATTACTTGGATAGAATTTGCAATAGAATCAAAGAACATCTCGATTTCTACTACATGTGGTATAAACCTGATTCATCTCCAAATAGTCTTATTGAGAATAAGTATATTCTAAAACAATTATTTATTTGGAACAAATTAGATGACGGTAAAGATGATATCAAACGTCTTATTGTTAATACGTTAAGAAATTACTTGTATGAGCAATTCCAATGGACGTGGATTTTAAAAGCGAGTTTTAAGTTGGATTATGAGAATAACTTGATCGAGCTATTAGGCGAAAATAAGGAATATTCACGAATCCAAATTTCTCGCTTAAATCAAATCGTGTTCTTAAAGTATAATGGAAACACTTACGAGAGTGTTTTCAGGATGGATCCAAAGAAGACGCATACTGTGATTTTGGGAAAGGGTGAAACCTTAAAAGAAAAATTTGATCCCGGTTTGTTGTTTGATTGCCCGCAAGAATTGCTTGCTCTTTTGTTTTCAATCCAATCGCGATTTATCGCCAATGAAGAAATCAAACAAGTTTTGTCAAATGATCCAATATATAGGAAAACCGTCGACGAGATGATTAATCTCCTCAAAATCAAGGATTGATGCGTCGAATAATATATTTTTCATTGAGGTGTGTTTTGATAATCCCTGATCGAGTCTACGTAATTGCAAAATCAAACCAGAAATATTACTTAAAAGGAAGAAAAATAGAATGGTAAAATATATCATTAAACTATTTGGCTAGATAGTAATATAACTATCAATACAAAAAAAGATGACTAAAATCAATAATAGATTCAAAAATAAAATCTTTCCCGCTGTTGTGTTGACCATGGTTATTGCTACTATGGTGATTGTGGTTGGTATGGGAATGTCTATACCCTTTCAATTCACTTTTGCGTTAACCGAAGAACAGAACGAATTAGGTAGAGATGATGATGGTAAAAAGAAAAGCTATTCAGATTGTAAAGGATTTGCAGAAATGATGGAACGTGCAGGTGTTCCAAAAAACCGGATAGGCCTTAATTATGATTGGGTTCAGGCAAGGATGTTAGCAATGCCAAACCTTATATCCACAACATCAGATGAAAATGAAAAAGAAGGATTACAGGAAGAATTTGACTGTTTACTGGCCGTAAGAGCGATGAATATAGATGCTGATGGACCGGGGGCTAAAGTCTGCGAAGCACTGAGACAAGAAGCAACAGGAGTAAAATGTTTGTTTGATGGACTATCTGGAGTCGAACCTATACCGTCATCGGTATCATCAGAAAGTGGTGAGGGAGGAGATAATTGGACAGAATACACCAATTCAAATCTTGGAATTTCTTTTGAATATCCCCCTTTCGGAAAATTAACTGAAAAAACTAATAGATTTTTAGAAGGACCCGATGTAGAAATCTTAGAAGGTCAAAGATCTTTTAAGTTCTTTGATCATTCCAGCGTAGTTGATAAGGGTCTTGAATTTGCGGATCTCGAATACCTGGCCGATGCCACTACGGATACATTTGTAAATAGCCCGGAGAAAAGGTTGATTGAAGATGTAAGTATGGATGGTTTTCAAATTGATGACAAGAACACAGCTACATTCCTTTTTGTTGCAGCCCATCCATTTAGTAAAATAATTACTAACAATTTAGACCTTGCAGCGCAAGTCTTCTTAGTCGAAAACGATGGTCGGGTGTACACATTAATTTACCAAGATCTTGTTACCAGATTTGATACTGACGAATCTCAGGAAAGAATGCAAAATATTCTTAATTCATTCAAGTTCATTGATTCAGAGAACGATAGTGAAAATGAGGAAGAAAATGTAGACGAGGATAACGATAATAACTAGATCATTAAAGTATCTAACTCCTTCCTCTTTTTAATTAATTTATGTTACTAGTTAGCGGGATAATAAAAGTATTGTTAGAGTTCAAATATTCACATATTCTTATTTTTTAATAGTAAACACCAAGCAAAACATATTTCGATTCGTATGAATATCCAGCAATTCCTCATCAACTCATTCAACACCGGCCTTATCCTCTTTGTTATTATTTCACTTATGTCGGGTCTGTAGTATTGATCTACAAATACTAACTTTATCGCAGGTAAAGGGTAGTAGGCTTCTATCTCGTCGTCAATTACTCTTTACCTTGTCGCCCAAAGGCGTAAGCCTTTGGGCTTTTAACCTTATTTTCGAATGATGTATGATAGAGGATGCAGAGTTTCTGGAGATAGAAATATTAGAAATAGTAGGCAATTTAAAAGCGTGAACACGATCTTCAAAGTAGGATATTGTGACTAAGTGTCGATTAAAGTCTTGATCTACAAAAGAATCAACTCTAGCCCAATTATTGTACTCCGTGTTGTCAATTGAATCCTCAATCATAGTTAGTAATTATTAAACCTATAGTCGGTTCGAGAGACATCAATACTAATTAAATTTACGTACACTAATGCGGGAAACCGGATCGTATTACTCAGAATCGTACTTCATCAAATTGAGCAATCCATTTAATCCCTCGTATTTAAGCACTTGGTATTTACAAATCATTAACTTATGCGAGTATTCGATATATCAATACCAATACCATTTTTATTTGACGGCAACATATCTCGTCAGTGGCCATCAATTTCCTTTCCATTCATTCTATTTGAGATATATTTAAATATAATTTGGTTAAAACTTAAAAATGGTAAACTATTGTCTGGTTATACCTTTACTACCAGGGAAATTGGATCTTGTAAAGAAGTACAATGAAGAAAATGCTAGTGGTAAGGAACATGATGAATTTTATAAAATTGCGGGTATAACACGCGAACAAGTTTGGCTTCAGCGCAGTCCACCAGGTAGTGGCGCTCCTGATCTTCAGATCGGTAGTATAGAGGCAGAAGATCCTACTAAAATGATAAAAGAGTTTTGCACGTCGGATCATCCATGGGTGGTAAAATTTCGTAAATATGCAAAAGAAACCTCAGGAATAGATTTAGCCACTGGACCTCCTTTCCCTCTAAATGAATTATTAATCGATTGGAAAGAAGAGAAATAAGTACCAGTAAATTTAATACCTTAATTTTTCATATTAAAATCATCTAACAACTCTGTAGCGGCTAACGATTGAATAATTTCCGTTGTTCTTTGTAACCTTGGTCTTGACCTGTTCCCTAGGTTTCAAAAACAAATGGTTTTTTAAACAATCTTGGATGATTATCAGCTGCATATTGAGAAACCAATCCAGAAAATAGGAAAAGGTAAGGAGGTTGACCATTATACTTTTTCTATCCAGTTAAAGACAAAGTTAAATATCAAATATGTAAATGGTTAACCAATGATTCTGTTAGATTATTAATCTTAAATAAGATGTTAATTGATTCATATATTGCTACGCTTTTTAAGAATTGGAGCGTAGTGTAATCTAGCTGCAAGATAGATTGAGTAATAGAGGTTAGAAAATAAAGATGAAACTGAATAAGTGAGTTATTTGAAAATAACAAGCCTCTATTACTTTTTGAATAATTAAAGCCTGTTCCAACAATATACAAATTTCTCGATGTGTCTGTAATTAACTAAACATGGTAAACATAATAAGAGGCTCAGATTTTAACGAGTTATCTTGTTCCTTATGCTTAAATAGTATTTTAAACATCAAAAGCAATGAATAATAACTTCATTTATTTGACTGCGAGTATCTTTGCGGTAATAGGCATAGTCACATTAAGTGTAGGGGGAGGAAATATAGATACTGTATATGCACAAGGAGAAAAAGTGGCGGTATCTATAGTAAATGGGTCATCCACAATGACAGAAAACGGATATCAACCAGACCCCGTTCAGGTTAAAGTTGGTCAAACTGTAGTATGGACAAATGACGACATTGCATTTCATACAGTAACATCTGGTTTGCCCGGTGATCCAGATGTAGGTGCATAATTTGACTCTGGACTTGAAGGTGCAACCGTGCTAGACACGCAGGGTAAAACATTCGAACACACTTTCGATACTGCAGGCGAATTTGATTATCATTGTGCATTACATCCCGCATTGATAGGTAAAGTAATAGTAACATAATTGTTACTATACTTTTAATTTAAATAAATCTCCATTTATTTTAAAGCTGAATTGAACATTTAAATTGTATCGCTCAAGAGTTAATTCTGAAATTACAAGCAAATATCTATATAAATTATATAAATCTGAAATCAATTAGTAGACGTTCAAATAGAGAGAAGACGGAGGCAATGAAGTCTCTTAATTTTAAATATTCTCTGGAAAATTGTCATTAAATTCAATTAGCCAAATCAAATGCATCATTTAAAAGATTTTATACTAATTTTAAATACATGTTATATATTTATTGTCGCCCTTCAGAAACAAGTATCGTATATTTCATCATACATTGCGGCATAAGCAAATAAGCAGGAGGTCGTTATTCTAGAACGAATATACGCCCCCAGTTAGTTAAATTCATTAGTTTTGTACTTACTTGCTTATGCCATGATACTGTTTAGTTCTGAATTGGCGATAAAAGCATCTAAATGACATGGTGTGAAATAATGGGTAATAAAAGCTACAAAGTAGATTTGTTCAATAATAGATGTGGCTCATCATCAGCCTTTTTTACTTTTGATATATGATGAATTTTATTCGCCCTAATGTTAAAAGAAAGTTACATATTATTTTGATAAACATAAGGACGCGATATATATAAGATCATGAATCTTAATAACCTATACTTGCTATTTGATATCAGTCGCAGATGTATTATAAAAGATCTAGAATTAACGTATTATTTTGTAATCTATTACTTTCATCAATCTTCTTATTTTCAAGCTTTTTTTCTATATCCTTTGCTCAACAAGAAGATAATTTAAATGGTTCACAACCATCTATCATAATCCTCTCTATTTCAAATATGACAGCAACGGCTAGTACAACAGGATTAACATCTATAACTGGAACGGTAATTAATAACTCTACTGAGAACGTGGATGACATACAAGTTGATGTTACCTTGTATGACATGGATAATAGTACAATAAGAGAAACAAGTAGATTCGTTACAAGCCCATTTACAGTTTATGAGCCCGGCTCAATGGAGAGTTTTAGCTTCCTTATGAGTGTAGAGGACTTTGATTATTATACTGCAAGAGCATATGCAGAACGAGTTCTTTGAAAATAAATAGCTACGAAAGATATCAAGCCATATTTGTATATCTAATTTTGCCCAGATTTTTCTAGTACGGTCTCGGTTGGAATAACCAAGATAAAAAGTCAT
>WHSX01000120.1 GCA_009379865.1 Candidatus Nitrosocosmicus sp. | reverse complement strand
ATCTTTTTACAGATTATCATAACAAGGAGACTGTTTACCTTAAGTGAACAGAGCCGAAAAATCACAGCTAATAGATAAATAGTCCATCAATTAAGGTATTCATGAAAGGCATTAACGTAAAATAAATTGGCAAACGAATCAAGTTATAAAAAAACATTAAAGTATCTAATAATTTTGATGGTTTCGAGCATTATAGTTGTCGATTTATTCATAGTATTAATTCCTGACGAACATTTTCAGCATGTGGTCGCAATAATTAGTCTCAATATTGCCGGTGCTACTGCCACGGGTTTGGGCATAATCGCGGTTGTAAGACACGGAATTTCTGGAAGTCATGGAAAATCTTACTTGTTTTTAACAATTGGTATTGCATTGTGGTTTGCAGCAGACTTGGGAATAATGTACTCTTATTTTGTCTTACATGTGGATGAATTTAAGCGGATAACCCTAATGGATATGCTATGGTTGGGCGGGTACCTATTTCTTATTTTTCATTTGATATCCATTATTAGAACAATAAGGATTAGAAACTTGTCTATAACTCTGACAATTATTTCTGCAGTTATTATAGGATTTGTCATAATCAATTTTGTTAGCTTCTTACTTTTGTCAGAATCGTCCTTAAATAATGGGGAGAGTGATGCTGCTGAAAAAGGATATGGATTGTCAGATCTAGTAGTTACTGTACTATATCCAATTTTAGATTTATGTTTAATTGTTCCCTCGATAACCATATTATTGAATGTATATAGAGAGTATCACCACTCGGTACCTTGGGTACTTGCTTCGGTATCGTTATTGGTAAACGCGATAGCAGATAACGGCTATACAAATGATTACATCAGCGGTTCAGCATCTGCTTTACCGTGGGATTTGTTTTACATTGCTGATTTTATAATTATGTCTGGTGCTCTATTTTGGTATAACAGATATCATATTACCGATCATATTTCAAAAAAGAATAAAAGAAATGAATTCATCAAATAGGCCGGTTACCCCTGTTCTTCGTCTTCAGCAACTAAAAAGCGGATAATTATCATTCAGTTAGCTATTATTGGGCTCGGGGTCACTGTTTTCCTCCTCCTCTGATTCGTCTTCGTCGTCGTCTTCAAAATCTATATCTTCTTCCTCTTCTTCCTCTATATCGTTTTCATCGTCTTGTTGTTCATGGGTCTCATCTTTGATTTCATCCCTTTCGGCATCTTGATTACTCATATTGTCGAAACCTACTATACACAAATGGTATAAAAATTTTGAATAACTTATCAATTTAGTATATATGGATTATTGTAACGGGTTATCTACACAATGTTTCAGGTATACTTATAGAGCAAGTATTATTTGAAATTGAATTATCGATTTCGTTAAATTTTCCTCCATTTCCTATGTTTATGTCTACACCGAAACTCCTTGTAAAATGATTTGAATTCAAGGAAGTATTTGTACTTTTGGTATCAACAAATATTCCGTTCAAGCTACTGGATATAAGATTATCATTTATTATATTATCATGAGAACCAAATAAAGAAATAGAAGAAATATCATTAGAATCAAACGTGTTATTTGAAATCACAGAATCACCAATTGTGTAGAATTTTATCCCGGCAGCATTAGTATAAAACTGATTATTGTCTATAAGTATTCCTGAAGAATTTGCAACATAAACGGAAATTTCATTCCCTGTGAAGTTTACTATAGATATATCAACATTTTTGGAATTATTTATATAGACTCCAATTTGAAAATGACCAACTATTCCATTTCCCGTTAAAGTAACATTTTCTTTGTTCGATATCAAAATGCCGGTATAAGGGTTCAGGTAACCAGAACCTAAAATAGAAAAGTTATTCAAATTAATAACAGTATTATTGGTATTTATTGCTACACCATTCTCAGAATCGCAATCTAAGGATTCGTTTAGTGTATAAAACTTGCCATCATACGAATCACAGTTAAATAGACTCGCATCTTGATTCACATTTTGACCACTAGCAAGTTCGGGTTCAACTTCAACTTCAACATACCATAGAACAAAAAATAGTGCAAAGATAACTGCAAAAGTGTGAAGAATGCAATTCCTTAGAATGAACACACAATTAATTCAATAGTCTGTTTTATTTATTTAGCGTTTAGCATCACATGACTCACGACTCATTAGGTAAAAGTACAGTGACGACCGTGACACCTATAATCATCTAATATTCAATAATATTAAATAACCAGTCAAAAAAAAACAGACAGGAAATATTTAAAATTAAAAGAAGACCTTCATATGATATAAGGGCCGTTGACTTTGAGCCACCTTATTTTGATTTTATAATCGCTCATATTGTCTGATACTATTTTCCAGAATCTCTTAGAATGATTTCTTTCAATAAGATGACTTAGTTCATGTAATACCACATACTCAATTACATCGAGGGGAGCCTTTAAAAGATGGATATTAAGATTTATGATATTACGATATGTTGCACTGCCCCACCTGCTTTTCAATTTTTTTAGCAATATTTTTTTGGGTGACACATTTAGAAGTTTAGAATACTTTACTATTATTGGACTAAAAATTGGATAAGCCATGTGAGCTAACCATTGTTCATAAATGCGCTTTACGTTCCTTCTATTAGTGTAAATAATAAATCCATCATTAGAAAAACTCAATAGATTTGAATTATGACCAATAATCTTGAACCCATAATTCTTTCCAAGATACGGTAAAGTAGAATTATTTTGATAAATGGGTACTTTAATTGATGCATCTGGATTATCTTGTTCTTTGATTTTTTGAAATATCCACCTTGCCTTTTTACTTACGAGCGACTCGATTTCTTTCAGGGATGATGATGTTGAAGTTCGTACTGACACATTACCATATTCAATCAAGATTTCGTTAGTTTTTCTTCTTCTTTGTGTCCGAATTATTTGAAATTCTAAAACATGGTTGTCATAAATAATTTTATGTTTGTGGTTGAAAGAAGATGGTACACTCATAAATATTGGCTAATAATAATTAGAATACTGTTTTTATAAATTTAAGGATGTATGGAAAGTGTAAATATCAATTCAGTATATAAGGCAAAAAATACGTAATTCTTTATTATTAATAATAACATCAAACGAAATCCATTATGGATTTTTGAGGATTTCCATTTCTATCTATTTTTAACAGATTGGACACTTTAATGCCAAGTTTTCTTATGTACATGGAATTAACATCATAGCCATTGGCAGTATGAATACCTCCTTCGCTAGTCTCGTCGGTGTTGTTGTTATTATCATTAAGACTGAATCGGTTCAATAATGTCCCCATAACAGATATTATACTTTCTTTATTTTTTTGATATGATGAAAAGGTAATTTCTCTGGTTTCGATTGAAAAATTAGTCCTAACTAACTTGATTCCAACGGTTCTAAACTCGTATCCTTTTCTTCTGACACGTTCATAAATATCATCAGCCATATCATTAACAAGAATATTCAGAATATCTTTTTTATTAATTAGGGGTTTTAACAATGTCTCCTCTGTACTTAAGGACAGGTTGTTTTCGCGAGGTATGACGGGTTCATTTTCTTTGCCATTTGCTATCTGCCACATCCACAATGCTTGTTTTTTCCCAAATTTATCAGATAGTTTTTGGATATTCGAATCGGATAATTGTCCTATAGTCTCAATCCCCATGTCTTTAAGTGTACGTGTAGTTTTTATTCCGATTCCAGATATTCTATCTACTGCCAGTGTGGACAAAAATGTTATAGTATCTTGAGGATAAACGATAGTAAGACCATCTGGTTTTTGAAAATCAGATGCAATCTTGGAAACTGACTTGTTTGACGCAATGCCAATTGAACAAATTAGTCCATTACACTGTGCCTTGATAGAATCTTTAATATTTAATGCAAATTCCCGGATTGAAAAACCTTCCTGGAGGTCATATTTTCTTGCGGAATTATTAAGTGTATTTTTCAATTCTTTCTGATCGGCAGTAACATCTCCTGAAATATTCTGTTTTTGATACTGCGAAATTTTAGTGCAATCAATGTATGCCTCATCGATACTAGTTTGTTCTAATGCATCCGCATATTCCTCCAACAGTCTCATTACCTGTTGAGAGACCGAATTGTAATATTCTTTGTCTACAGGTTTTAGTATAAGGCTAGGACACAACTCCTTGGCTTTTGATAAAGACATTGCAGATTTAACGCCAAATTTTCGAGCCTCGTAAGAACAAGAAGCGACGGCGCCTCTGGTTATCAAGCTGCCTTCTCTTTCAGGAGTCATTATTACCGCATGGGCCTTGCCTCTAAGAGAAGAGTCTCTTAGCTCCTCACAGGCTGGGAAAAAAGCATTCATGTCAATGTGCATGATAATTTTTCCCGGCCAGATTTGAGTAGGAGGAGGAGGTTTTTGTGAATCTTCTGATGAATTAACACTTTTAGGTTTAGGAAATATCAAATTTTGAATAAGATGAACCATGGACGGGTTGCGGAGTACAATAATTGAATAATCAATAGTATTATTGGTATATTTTGGATAACCTGTTTCCTTTTCCTTTTGTTTTATCAAATTGATCCATCTCATAGCTCGGTCATTGTTGATAGAAGCATTATCAAGATTAAGGAAAATGAAATTAGAAGTAACGGCTGGGTAGTAATATCGATATCCCGTATGTGACCAAGCAAAAGATGAATTATGTCTTCTTAAAATATTGTACGTTAATTCTTGATACCATGTATTATTGATCCCAAAATCAACGGCCACGGAAAACCCGTGATGGGTAGCGTTACGCAGTATTTCCTCTAACCATGCACGTCCAGTATTTTGTAATGATACTTGGGGAGGCGGTGATAATAAAATTACAAGAATTTTTTCTTTTAACACTTGTAAATCTTCCAAAAACCTCTCAAGTGATTCAAATTGATCTGATGTTATGGTTTTGTTAATAAGATTTTGAGGAATTTTTATAGTGAATCGAAAATCTTCTGAAGTTTCATCCACCCATTTTTTTAGAGCAAGAGCGCCTGGAGGAAACAAGCTCTTGCCGAGGTCAAGATGCACAAAATTGAATAGTTTAGAATAATACGAAAGATATTGTGTGGAATCCAATCCAGCAGGATAAAAATTCTTGGCCCATTCTGGTCTCTTCCATCCGCAGCAACCTACATAATATTTCAATTTATCTTTCTCTTTTTCTTTTCTGATCTACCAAGATTAATCTTACTTTCTTCAACCAGGAATTCCATATTTGAAATCCTAAGAGAAATTATGAAGAATGGATTGATCTCGATGAAGTTAAGGATAGGAATTGAAAGAATTGGTAGTGGTCCCAGGAGTATGGGGAGGTGGGGGAGGTGGGGGAGGTGAGAATGAAGCAAAAGTCTGAGGAACGAAAAACATTGTCAAAGTGAGTTATTTTGAAATGAGTCTGAACTTTTGACAGATATCACAAGAAAATTTGACGTGCCATGATAATTACAAAAAAATGGTTGCTAATCTGGATGATAAATAGGAGACCAGGAAATTATTTTCCTTATCTGTGTAAAAACTCAATTGAAGATATTTTAATAATAAAAATTAATAGAATTATGTAGTATTATTATAATACATAAATAAGTTATATACAAATCTTTAAAAATAGTAATATTATATATTATTGTTTAAAAATATACGGGTAAAAATTTGCAGATTAAACATCGTTTAAAAACATCTGTAATTATATCAATGGTTTTACTATTAGCTTTAACCTCATTTTCTTTCTTAGAATCTGTGGAATATAGTGCGCATGGAAAAGAGGATTATGTTCAATCTCAAGATAATAAACAAAACTCAGACTGCGAGGCAGGAGAAGATAACAACAATTCATGCAATAACATAAGCATATCCAGACACGATGATGCCGGCGGTGGAAGCGCTAGCAGCAATGGCAATGACGGAGGAAATGAGGTTCAAGTATCTAAACAAAACTCAGACTGCGAGGCAGGAGAAGATAACAACAATTCATGCAATACCTTTGATCTTAAAGAAATGATTAGCGATAGACTTAAAATGTTAAGACAAACTTAAACATGCAATTACTCTTTTTATATGTTTATAATATAGTATTTCTTGGTCCTATTTTTGATAATTTTCAGATCTCCAAAGATATTCGTAGCCATGAGTATAAATATCAATGATGTTTCCAAATGGATCTTCACACGATACTACCTTGAAAGGTTTTCCATTCGTTAATTCCCATATTTGAGTTCTCTGTTTACCACCATTATTAACAATCCTTTCTGTGGTTTCCTCGATATTAGGATCAGTTATGCAAATATGAAAGAATCCGGTCTTCCAATACTCAAAATTGTCCTCCCGTTTCTCTTCTTTAGGTTCAATGAATTCGAAAACTTCGAACCCAATTTGATTACCAAAGCTTAAGTGAGCAATCTTTAGTTTCTTAAAGTCCTTGCCAAAAACATCTCGAAAGATCTTGCCTATATGAGTGTCGTCTGCAACAGCTTCGAAGGGGGGCTTCACAACATTAAAACCCAAAACTTTTGTGTACCACGCTATTACTTCTTCTATGTTAGTCACACTTACAGCAATATGGTTTAAATTACTAGGATATGGATACAATTTCGATTTATTGGCAGGTATTTCATTGTAAGGCAATGTCATTATTATAGCAAATATTTTTCCCCCATTGTTTAAATTTGTTGCTGAGATTGAAATTTCCATTAATGGCTAGTCAAAAACATTCCTGGTGGTAAATATATGCTCATTGATTCGAAATCAATTATTAGAATTACATAAAATTTTTCTGATATATTAAAATTGTATAATGCATCCATACAATCCATCGATATGATACCATCAGTACGTATTTACTGTACTATATGGCCATTCAATAATAAAACTAGTTGATCTTCTAATTTGTTCCTATAATCAGTTTTTTTTAGAAATGGCCTAAACACTTTCGTATCCATAATACTACATTCTTTTCTTTAGTAAACACAATACTAGAATATCCTTAGGTTTAGCCCTATCACATATCAAAACCCTATCAAGAATATAAAATAAAATTTTACATCATCACCTGATCCCTTCATATTTAGTAATACAAGGCTCCAGACATTTCATTCAACCCGATCTGATTAGAATTGAATAGAATTGATGGTATTATATTGAAAAAGAGTATTAATAGTATGGGGGGCGGTGGTAGAAAATATAGCTACCCGTCTATGGTAACACTTATTCATGTTAGATTAGCTACTAGACGCTATTTTTCGTGTCGTTAATTAGTTCCGTCGATATAGTTATTTTACCATCTACTTTCCACTTTGCACCCCCTAGTTGTCGACCATCAGGGCCGTAAGCTTTTGGGATCTCGATTTCCAAATTATCAAAAGAATAAGTAACTTGCAAATCCTTGCCGGTCAATTTGTCTATGATTCTTGAAATTAATTCAGACCATTCTGAAATGTGCTCATTAGATGAGTTCTTCGATCGGTCAGAATTATTATTTATATTTTCGTTTCCACTATTATTAGAAAGTTCGCTCATATCTATTCATATTTATTAAGCTTTAAATAGATATCACCACAATGCGACATTTCTAATCTAGTGAGCCTCTTTTTGATCGTTTTAGAATTAAGGGAAAAGTAGTCTTTTTCATTTTTGAAGACAATAATCTATTGAATTTGGAGTTCAAATCAACAATCGCTTCACATAACCATAACAAAATATGGAGATGACATAAAGGATCAGCTAAATCAACTACCCGTACTAGAGGCACCTATCATTTGTTCGCGTGTCAGTCTTACTGGCAGTACTCTACCGGGTTTCGATTGGTATGATGGAATTCCGACTCCGATAGCAATCAATGTTTCCTTTTGTTTAGCATGAGGAGAGAAAAATTCAATCACTTCATTATCATAGAAAGTAGAACCTGATGCTCCCAAGCCATTGGCGTAAGATAAAAGATAAATTTTTCCTGCTGTAATCCCTGCTTCCATCTGTACGGCTCTATAACCCCGATTACCCAAAATATCAAGTACATGTTTTAGATCAGTCATTATGAATATTACAGTGCTTGCATCTGCGAAAAGGGATTGATCTAAGCAAAGATGACTGGAGATATTACGACCTGGTAGATCCTTTAACAAATCTATAGAATTATTCCGTAGATTAAAAAAATATCCACCCTTTTCAAGCCCCTCAACGGAATTAATTACAAGATATAAATCAATAAAACTATCTGAATCATTTTTGTAATCCATCGGAATTCCTCTTGTTGAATTCAGAAGAATATTAGATAAAGTCAAAAAAGTGATAGGTAGTCTTGAAAATTGTCTTGTAGAGCCCCTCTTTAAAATGGTGTTTCCGATATCAGGGCCATTATCATCCACATAAGGCTTGGGCAAAGTATTTTGTCTCAAAGTACCAGAATTAGAATTATCTTTTTTATCTAGTTCGTCAACTCCACCTCTCCTCTTGTGATTAATCCACTGGGACACCTGAGCATTGTCGAATAATTTAGAGTTGATGTAAGCTTTCCAAATTTCAGGATAATCAATTTCCTCTAATGAAAGGGGATAAACTTTTGAAGTAGGTGAATCAAGAATCTTTTCTTGCGTTGATTGCTCCTGGTTAGCATTGTTTTTCAAAGAGTCTGCATCAATGGCTGCAATCAATATGGAAGCCTCTTTTTGATTCTCTAGTCCCAACAATCGGTTGGAGTGGTCGTCCAGAAACCCCATAATTAATCTAGTATAAAGATGCATAGAACCTGTGATGGCTAACAGGTTAGAAACTATAACCCCAGCGTCCCAAAACCAATGTCTATAAGATCGTGATTGATACTTCCACGCATTTCTCCATGCATACGATGTAAATATTAAGGAAACAGGAGATGTTGTAATATCGGTATTGTTACCAGCAATAGTTCCTAAAAAGTTTCTATAATCACCTTTATGAATTGCAGTCAAACTAAATTCACCCGGATTAAAATGATACACTCCTGCATGCAATTCAGAACCTAGACCTTTAGTAA
>WHSX01000011.1:24897-28514 GCA_009379865.1 Candidatus Nitrosocosmicus sp. | reverse complement strand
CGATTCTAAAGAGGGTGGAGAAGTTACTGATAAAAATGATGCAGCGACAAGGACTAGTATACCTAACACGGATTCTATTTTTAAGGATTTATTAATTTTTCTCAAGAATACTCTACTGTTTGACTTTATATCCGAATCCTGGTACTCTTCTGCATTGCGTTTAATATTGGCGTTACTAGTTGAAATTAGTTTAGCGTAATTGTATATGTGGACTTGGTTATAACGACCGATGAATATCATTGGAAAAGCCAATGAAAGTTTTATTATAAGAATTTGACCGTAAATGGAAGTGATCAAAAAAGACAAATTCTGTAAGTGTACAAAAGCCAAATACAATCCAGTTATACCTATTACACTGATAGCGGTTACAGCGATAAAAGAGAAGTACATCAAACCTTGAGTCATTTGTTCTGAAATTCTCTTTTCTGAGATAAGCGGTACAATATTTGTATCAATATTATTGTTGTCATCCGCATTTCTAAAATTTCTCTTTGTAAATAAGATGCCAAGATAAAATAATCCACCTATCCAAATAGATACAGACATGAAATGAATCCAATCTACCGAAACCGCTAAAGATGAAAAAGAATCTAATGAGTTACTATGACTCACCATACTATTAGAATAAAGATTGAATGAGCTCAAGACAAGAATGGAAATAAAAAGTATCCGATCCAATTTATCGTAGCTAAAGGAAATTTGGTCTGGGTCTTGATCTTGTCCTTGATTCAATCTATTTTTCTTGTTGATCTTTCTTCTTATCTTGATGCGATACGATATTAAGATGCCAATTATAATAAAAGAAGTAACAATCCTCAACATCCAAACATCTCCAACAGGAGTTGAATAAATAATCCAAAACGCTGATGACACATCAAGTTCCAAGTTTTGTGCTAATTCATAAGACGAAAGTAGCACTATTCCCGTAGAAAATACGATAATTGAAATACAGCAAATCAGAAGAAAGATCGCCAACCTCCCCGACAAATGGTATAAGGAGGTAGATACGAATTGAACTACACTATTTTCCTGAGCTTTTTTATAGTTACGAAGAGATCTTTGTAAAATGAGATGATTGAATATTAATCCAATAAGTGCAACCTGTGAAATAATTAGCATAGCCTTCAACACTGCGTCATAAGTGGAAGTTACCGATTCGGTTGATGCATCAGAGGTAAAAGTGTCATCCAATGCTTCTTGTGCTAGAGCAAGAGGTGATACAAATGATAATGCATACAGTACAGCAATAATTAGAAAAAAAGAAACAAAAGATTTCATTGGAATCACTACCGAATCCCTCCAGATTCATGCATGAGAAAAAATAATGCAGGTTCCAATTCTGAAGAAAGAATTTTACTCTCAGCCAAAGTGTCTACCTTTAATGAATTTTCAAGTCCTGTAATCGGTCGAGTGGTATCTGCTTCGGTATTTATTGGATCTGTCATATTTGGCGAGACTACTGTTAATTCTACGTTAGTCCTATCATTAACAGCCACCTGTTCGTTGGCCCACTCCACCTCCATCAGATGATTTTTTCCATCAATCGAAGACACAGGTATCTGCCGTGCAAATAGGAATTGTAAATTCGGCAAAACTAACAAAAGTGTTAAAATCCCAAAACAAAGGACCATATTCCTTAGAATTTGATGGGTCAATGTTATGTTTAATGTATATGAAAAAGTATATAACCAATCTAGTTCAATCATCGAAGTCGATTACTGATGACAAAAAGAAATTATATCAATAGTTTTTTTTTAGAAACAGAACGGGTAATTTGTTTACATAAGCAACAATGGGCACAGATTTATTATTATGTCTAAAAGCAATTCATGGACTGTCGATCAACGAAATACCACCAACAAGCCTAAACCTAATAAGGTGTAGTTGATCAATTTACTGATTTATGAGTTTTTGACTCAAGCGAATATTGTAATGATCGAGCCAATTGATTTTTAATTTATCTTGATCTGATTTGTAATACATTCGTTGAATGTACAAGAAGTCATATAAATTATGATTTCGAATAATGGTATGACCTTGACCTAGTCATAGAAACAAACAACAAAGCAAAGATACAAATGTCTCTTCGCGGTAGTAAATAATGGCAATAAATCTATTCAATCTTTGTCATTATTTACTATCTTGCTGCAATTCATTGAAAATGGTCCTACAATAACAATTTTCCAAATAGACAAAAATGAAGGTGTTCCATCAGTAACATCTATCTGTTTTTCGTTCTAAGAATACCGAAGACATAACTAAGGCTCTTCAAAAGGATTTTGGCCCTAATGAATACATAAGTATCGATAAACAACTCATTCCCTAATTGATAAAACCGTTTGAAAATATTACGGGCTTTCAATTCGCCAAAGTGCAACATTCTTGGACCTTGTCCTATTTGGTGGAAATCAGTGTCTGATTTGATACCAAACCTAAGTATTATTGGTAATGTTTCTAAATCTACAGATGTTCTACTACTTAATGGTGAAAATGATCCTCAGACCCCCCGTTCAACAAGCATTTCTCTTGCAACAAAGACTTACTGAAGTGAATCATCCTGACCATACGTTGATTACTTATCCCGACTTGGAAACACCTATTCTATCCTTCATCAAAGTAGTCTACTGGAATGGGACCAATTGAACAATATGTATTGGCAGATATCTACGCCTGGCTGGAAGCTCATTCCAGGTAATAATTTCGTCACAATCAAGAATTCAAATAATTCTATTTGAATGTGTTTTAAAAACGTTGAGGCACATATAAATTTCTCGCCTTTAAACAAGCTTCCATTATAACCATTTTCGCTCACAATACAAACTAGTCTATATCGGCGGAATAAACAGTAAATCAAAATCCAATTGAACATTCAAGCATATGCGCTAGACTTGAATTACATAGCATGAATATTACTTAAGAAACTAAATATGAAATACCAAAAATTTTATCATGTGATGTTATGATTACAATTGTTACAATGCCAATAAATCTATGTCATAAATATAGTTTTTTGCCAAGTAATTCGTATGGTAAAAATTCAAACTGAAATTTTGATTGATGCACCTTTAGGGGAAGTTTTTGAGTATTACACAAATCCAGAATACATAAAACAGTCATGGCCTAGCGATGTTATAAAAGAGTCAGAAAATATATCGGGTCAAAGTAATGAAGAGGGTGCGGAGCTGATAGTAAAAGGACAGTACCTAGGTAAAAGAGAAGAGATGATTATTGAGGTGATACAAAAAGAACAAAACAAGAGACTAGTTACAAGACAAACAGAAGGTCCATTTGAAAGTTGGGAGAGCATACAAGAATTTCAAAGTAATGGCGACAAAGCTACCCTAGTTAGTCACGTTATAGATTATCAACTACCAACAACTGGAAAAATAGTTAACTTTTTGACTGGAAGTCAAGCCGAAGTCAAGCTAAGACAAGGTATCGAACAAGCAGCACAAACAGTAAAACAAAGACTAGAATCTCCCTAAAGCTTATTTTGTTTTTTTAAGGGCAAGAAAAAAAATCCGTATGTCATACTAACAGGTTTACACAATTTATATAAGAATATATTCCACAAGAATACCGAAAAAATTCTATAAAGGAGTATTTAATTGGAGTAT
>WHSX01000011.1:1714-24887 GCA_009379865.1 Candidatus Nitrosocosmicus sp. | reverse complement strand
ATCCTGATTACTTTATGCTGGTATTAATTCCATTTAATTGCAATCGCTATTTTATAATAAATAATTTAATTTGAGGATTTGGTAGTTATTATTTATTGAACAAATCATAAAAAAAAGTAATGTGGAATAATCAGTAAAAAAACTGACCAATCCCAAAAATAATACATTGCGAATCCGTCTGGGCTTATAGTCCACGGAATTGTCTTTAGAGGGCAGTGTCGTTACTTCTATAACTACTACTTACTTTTCTTTAAATGTTAGAATACCTTCATCTTTAGTATACTAGGAACATAAAATGATTAACATATACAATAAAATTTATCCCAAGTAGAAACCATCTAAAGAGACTGAAATTGTTTTAAGGCTCATCGGACTAGAACCATTGAATATTTCTTTGTGATTAGCTGATTTGAGGATCTCCATGTATTGAGATTCTAAATGAGCAAACCTAATAAGAACATAGAAAGAGGCGAGTCAAATGACGATTGGAATGATCATTAAATAGAAAATTAGTTGATAAAGTTTATTTTTATAGTCACTTAATTTAGTCACAAGATTTTCTCGTATGTCGGGCCATTCCTCACTAATAATGCTATAACACAGTGTATTTCCAATTCCCCCATTCTTCATTATTTCATGTTTTCGTAGAATACCGTCTTGTTTTGCTCCCAGTCTTTCAATTGCTTGTATGGATACTTTGTTAAGAACATCTGCTCTAATCTCTACTTTTATACAAAGTAGTTTCTCAAATGCATATTGTAGCATCAAGAGCTTTGCTTCGGTGTCAACAGCTGTTCCACGAAATGATTTTGCAATCCACGTATGTCCTATTTCAACCCTACGATTTTCATTATCCATATGAAGAAACCTCGTCATCCCAATAATTCTACTGGATTTCTTTTCGACTATAATGAATGGTAATACGGTATTATCATGTTTTATTAATTTCTGCAAATAGATAGACATCTCACTTATACTAGGAATAACAACAAATGGATTTTTCCAAATTTCGCCATCATTGGCGGCATCACATAATCCCTCTAAATCATCGGATCTAGGAGAACGCAAGATTATATGATGTCCCGCAAGTGTCACATCCTTAACATCCACCATCTTGAATCAAATAGGGTTGATCGGTATCATTAATAAAATTAACATAAGATTACTTCTTTTTCTTATAACATGTGAATAGTCGTGGTCATTATCCATCTTGCCTTCTCTTTCAGATCTTTATAATTATTATTTAGATATTGTTTTCATCGCGATAGTCATCACTTTTGTTATCTTCTGAACCCTCGTTGGAATTTGAACCATTTTTCTACGCAGACATTTTGAAATATGACCAGTTTATTATTAATCATCAATTACTATGGATTAATTCGAATTTCATGAAGGAAATATATTGATTTGGACATTATAAAAAAATAGGAAAAATTTTAGGATTAACCTATTTTAAGATTAGTCAGTAGGACCCGGTTTATCAACTAACCATAGATACCGTATGTTGACCGAAAATGAAAAAGATCATATCAAATCGCAAAGACTTGCAAGAGTAGCTACAAACCTCTTCAATTTCAACCTCTTCGGATGGAATTAGTCAACCGGATGTTGGTCCTGTTGGTTTTAATTTTGATGGTTAGTATTATTATGTAGGTGGAATGAACATTTTAGAATCCATAAAATACAAAATATTTCCTAAAAAATAATAAAGTTGCATTAGTAATGGATGATCTAAAGAACTACAAATCCTTTGGATCCACGAGATATTAGAATTTATGGAATAGCAGATACAGTTGACCATCAAGGAGGGTATATGTCAAATACGGACCACCCTCAATATCATCATATAAGAATAAAACCTACCAAGAAATGAAGCTGGGGATCTGATGAACCCATTTTTGTAGAAGGTAAATTTAATGTAAAGCACATCCAAATAGGTTATAAAAGTTAGAGTGAATTTTTTTTGAAACAAATATTAGAATGTAGTATTATGATGTAGGATAATAGATCCGATTCTGAATCATATTAATAATCACAATAAGAAAGAAAATACATCGTAAATATCAATGTGGAGAACTTCATTTCAACGCTTTAAGATGTTGCTACTCATTATAGTAAACTTAAAATTGAATCATGAAAGAAAAGTTGTGTAAGAATACAAACAAAGTTCAAATATTGAACGTAAACCCCAATTAGTAATAATTATTTTTTTTATTGTTTATTTCTTCTAATTCTGAAAGAATAATTATTATTTTCGCATATTTTTGAGTGATAGTAATTTGGATATATAGAAATTATCTAATATGATTGCTATAAGGCAACGCCAAAGATAAAAACTGCTAGTGTTTGAATTTGTGTCTAATATAGATACTTAGTGGAATTATAATCAACCAAAAATATTGCGCGACTTCTAAGTTGATAAAAGAAACTACAATGGACGATAAAAATACTAAAGGGAGAACTAATAGTTGGATAAACAAACCTTTCTTGAACAGGGGATGAATGCTTTCACCTACGGCATTAATCCTTATTGCATACCACCAAATTACAACAAGTAACGTACTTGCTGCAACCACCACCCCATAATAAATCAAATATGCGATCCGATATGAATCAAAAGTTATGACCAAAGATGTAGAGATCGATAAAAGAGTTATTAAAAGCAGAAAAAGTAAGTTCAGATAAACAATAGAGAGGCAGGAATCCTTAATGTGATTGAATACCTGATGATATGAAACCCAGAACATGGCAATAATAAAGAAACTAAGAACGTAGCTTTCCACTTGGGAAGACATATCAAATAACTTTTCAACGAGTTGTGGTTCAGTAAGGTTTGAACTGAGTCCAGGAATATCAATTGTCAAGGCCATTAAAGTTAAAGCGAATGCGAATACTGCATCACTAAATGATATAACATGTTCTAATCTTATTCTGGGTGTAAATGCCTTTGCTGACAAATCGAATAACTCAGATTAAAAAGATACCATTTTAAACTTTGTTCTGTTCTCTTTGTATAATTCGTATAGAACCACTGCACGCACTTTTTTTGAATCTAATAAGAGATCTCTCACACCGTTCATATAGTTAACATGAAATAATTTCAGTAGTTTGAAAATGATTTATGAATAAAAACTTTGTAACAAAGTTTATTACGCAAATGTTGAGAGAATGAATGGTGCTGTTGTTTTATTACGTGCTTTGGTATAACGGTTCCTCATGACTACACAATTCTACTAGACTTGATTGTTTGTCTGGATTAAAAACAATAAAACAATAAGACCGGTAGTATCGGATAATTACAATTATTTGTATCCGCTTGCATAAGAAACGTCGTAATTATTACCTATGAATTTACTTTTTGTATTATGCAGAATCTTAAAACATTAAAATTATTATTTGCTACTATCATGGTTTCTAGTTTGTTTATATTGGATCCACCTCAAATCCTGTAATGGCCATTCCCCCTCCATTTATCGATGACCAGTTTGTTTTTGGTCCAATTGTTGGACTTTCAGAAAATAAAAGTGGTTCTGTTGATTGGATTATGGTTGGAAACTAGAGGTTAAACATACCAAATGATACGGATATTCAGAATAATCAATCCTCGGATGTCTTTAAGGCTGCGATTGAAATGGTAAAACCCGATGGTACAACAAGACATACACATGCCCTAACAGATTTTGTTGTCTTAAATGTGTCTCTTCCAGACAATAACTCTATCCTTTATAATGGAACATCAACGATAAGTTTGCAAGCTGGTCCCGCAACCAATATTCCAACCTCTTTACAAAAATCAAATGACAATGTAATAATCATAAATATCGATCCAGAAAGCGTGGATAATCATATTGGTAAGTTACCTATTTACGGTATTCGATCTGATCCTCAATTTATGCATAATTCAACCGTGTCAAAAATAGTCAAGTGAATTGAGAATTGAGAATTGAGTATTCCATCACTAATCTCTCATCATTTCCCAGTTCGGATTTCTCGGTAGATCCAATAGTCACAATATTGTTATTGTTATTTGAAATTCAGAGTATCAAATTGGAGATTATTGGCAATCTATAAATAACAGATGAAGCTTCTGTTATATACCTACCAATGCATGGAAGAGGACCACTCTTTCAAATGAATTAATACCTACCAGTGTGGAGTAATAAAGGCTACATTCATGTGATAAGTATTACGGTAAAAGAGTCAGTGGTGACTTTGTTTATCAAAATACAAAAACGTGAAGGGTTACGAGACACCTATTGATGCCTTTATTACTCTGCAGTTCTTATCATCACTTTTAACTAGAAATTCATGTTCTTTGTTATCTAAATTTTAATTGTTATACTAATTCTCAATACGGGGGATAATGACTATAGTACATATATGTATGTAATATTTCTGTAACCAAAATTGACAATATTCACAGCCAAGTCCTATGGATTCTTTAGATTTTGAAAGTTCCAATAAATTTGAATACCCCCTTCTATATGATTGGAACATCAATGCCAAGATTTTTAAATTGATAATTCTATAATCAAGTTCATTTCAACCGTAAATAAAGAATCATTCCGGGCTAAATGGCTTTTTTGTGTCTAATAAAATAACTAATAGAGTTTTTCTGATGCCATATTTTATCATGCATTTTTAGATCTGCTTCTGTCCAAATACTTAATCCTCCATGGCATAAATTACACGTAACCATGGAATTTCTATCCCCCTTTCTTCCCTTTAGATTCATCGGGTACATTGTGCATGCTCAGTGTTAAGTATTGCTATCGTAACATCTATCACATAACGAGAAGTTTCGATCTAACTGAACTTTCTGAACCATTATTTTTCTTTCAAAGATTCAAAGTTGTGTGTTATGCCTTGAAAGCAAAGTTGGTTGTGATTTCGTGCACGGATTACAAAAACCTAATTAAAAAAATATTCAAAATGGAACTTTCCTCCATCTTACTTCCTTTTTAGAACATTTTGGACAACGTAATCTTGCATTATCTAGATGAATATGTCCAGATGCTTCATAAAAGGAAGTGTTCCATGAACAACTTTCACATTTTATAAAGTATTTGAAAAGGATGTCTTGATCAGATTGATCCTCTTTATTCATTGGTTGTTGGAAGGCATTTTCGTGCTCACGGAACATATCTATCAAACAAACTCTAGCATTCTAACAATAAAAATAATGCTAAATATTAGAAGATGAAAATGTATGCGCCAAATATACACAGTACATGACTAGGAAGAAAGTAACCATAAAATTCATTTCTTAATAATATATTGTACAATTTATAGAATCAACATGAATCCCATTAGATTCGTAATATTTTGTTACCACGAATGTTAAGATAGATCCTAAATCTCCAATCAAGTTCTAACTCATTCATAGTTTTTTCAAGAGGGGGGCCGTATTGTAAACAAAGTGAATATCATATTACAAATAAACCATACCAAGTATCTATACCAGGTTTGGAGGAAACGAATTTGTAAATGTCTTTTTTAGTTACCCATTAAGAGATAAAAGGTTATCAGTAAAATTCTTTGTGAACCAATCCTTTCTAGAACTAAGTACCTTCCAAAATAGCATTATCATAATTGGAAAACAAGAAAAAAATTAGTTTGGTTTATTTTTAGGCATTTTTGAAGGCTTCTTCTGCTGCTTTTTTCAGTTCCTCTTCAGATAAATCCTTGATATGAGTAGATATGGACCATCGGTGGCCAAATCGATCTTCTATGCTACCATATCTATCTCCCCAGAACTGATCTTCAACTTTCATCAATACCTTTGCTCCCTCGGCAACTGCTTGACTAACGATTCTATCAACGTCGTCTACATACAAAAATAATCCCACAGGACTTCCACCTATCGTTTTTGGCGAAAGAGAATTCATCTCCGGAAATTCTTCCGCCAACATTAATTTGGAATTACCAATCTCAATTTCTGTATGAGCTATTCTTTTTGCCGTCTGGAGTCATCATCCGACCATGTTCTTTTGCTCCGACTATTTTTTTATAATACTCAATCGATTCTGATCCATTATTTACTACCAAATATGGAGTTATAGAATTATATCCGTCAGGGATTTTTCCCTTGACTCATAAAGATTCTATAAAATTATAACTTATAAGTTTACAAGGGAATAAAAGTATAGTTGCTTGTTTATCATCATAAAGATTCATTTAGGTGTGTTTTATTGAAAAATTGTAAAAAAGCCTGGAAATCCAATCTAAAATAAAAAATTAGTAACAAGATATATGAAATTCCCATTCAAACTTGTCTCCCGTCATTAGTTCCAGGTGAACAGTCTTTGCATAATTATTTATCTCATAGATAGGCCCATCTGTTGAAAACTTAGTCCAGTAGATGTACGTTACTAATGCATTTATCAAACAGACCAAATGCCATTGTTCTTTTTTTTGAAAACTAACTACAATTACAAGAATCAATCTGTACATCTAAAAAAGAATGTTTTCTATTATCACGGTTATGAGACAATAAGAGAAAAACAAAAGTTTGAAGCAATTAATAACAATGATAAACGCCTCCGCGGGATAGTGTATGGTTTCTCAGTTCGCACCAAATCATAGATTCTACCCACAATTTCAATTTTAGATGATGCCATCTCGTATTTCTTTTAAAGCGATACCGCGATATGATGAATGAGTCATTAACTAACGAATCATCCCCTATAGATTTGAGAAAAGGAAGATAATTTCAATCATTGCATTTCAATAAACAATATTAGAATAGTTTTTCCATACTGCTATGAATATTTATAACATTTATCTAAATATGTAGTTAAAAACTACGAAAACTAAGGCAGCAATAACAGCACTAGCAGGTATGGTTATTATCCATGCATAAATAATTCTCCTGCCTATACCCCATCGCACGGCGGAAAGCCTCCGAGTCGCTCCCACTCCCATTATTGCTCCAGAAATAGCATGAGTTGTGCTGACGGGTATCCCAAGCCAAGCCATAGATGCAAGGATCACTCCACCCCCAGTTTCTGCGCAGAATCCCTGATATGGTTTTAGATCTGTAAGCTTAAATGCCATCGTTTTCACAATTCGCCATCCACCGAAAAAGGTACCTAATCCTATCGCAATTGCCGCACATAATATAACCCAAGGAGGAACAATAAATTCATTAGACTGCAAAAAACCTCCAGCTATCAACAATGCTGTTATTACACCCATCGTTTTTTGTCCATCGTTAGCACCATGAGTCAACGAAAAAAAAATTGATGAACATATTTGTAGTTTGCCAAACACCCTATTGATTGATCGTGGTTTTTTCCTCTTTAGAAAATACACCAAGAGTATTGCAAAAATAAATGCTATGAAAAATCCCAAGGCTGGGGAGGCAATCATGAAAATAATAGTTTTTTCCAACCCTTCAAATACGATAGTTTGAATCCCACCCGAAATTAATGCGGAGCCAATTAAACCTCCAATCAATGCATGGCTACTGGAAGAGGGCAAACCAAAATACCAAGTAATTAAATTCCATACAATAGCTCCAATTAAACCAGCCAATATTACTTCAGTAGTAGCAAATTCTGGCTGAATTATCCCTTTCCCAACAGTTGCGGCCACAGCAGTTCCAAAAATAAACGGTCCTATAAAATTTGTAATAGATGCCATGGTCACTGCATGTAATGGTTTAAGAGTTCTAGTTCCAACAACTGTTGCAATTGCATTTGCTGAATCATGAAAGCCATTTACGAAATCAAACAAAAGGGCTAAAGATATAGCCCCAATGGTGATATATAACAAACTCTCCTCCATGGTTAAATATTCAAATTATTAAAGAGACTATATCTTTCTATCCAACAATTACACCATTCTAAATATCACCGGAACTAACATACAGAGACTTATTATCCATATTTAAGGACAATATCTTCTATTATATCAGCTACATCTTGACATTGATCTAATGAAGACTCAAAATTCTCATATATTTCTTTTAATTTTATTACTTCAATAGCATCAGTGTTGGTTTCAAATAATTCAGCAATTGCTCTTCTGTACAATCTATCCGCTTGTTGTTCATATTTCTTGATATTATTACAATGAGATAATAATTCAAAAGCATTCTTCATATTGTATAATGTTTTGGTAACAAAATGTATTTCTCGGGTTGCACCGAGAAGAATCTCAGAAAAGTCGATCATAATAGAAGTAGGTCTTTGAATGTTAAACAGCAAAAACCTATCTGCTATTCCATCTGTATAATCCAACACTTCATCTATTGCACTAGCAAGCCCAGCAATATCCTCCCGATCCAAGGGAGTTACAAATGTTTGAGATAAAGTAGTAAATAAATTATGAGTTATATTATCACCTTCGTGTTCCAAATCCTTGATTTTCGATATCTTCCCTTTACTAATGCTTTTTTCCTGACTTTCTAGTATGATTTCAACCAAGGATGTTGTTGCATTTACTAAATTAGCAGATTGTTTTTCCAACATTTCGATGATTACTTTATCATTGCCTTTCAACCATGAGAGCCATTTTTTAGAAACCACGTATGATTCATGAAAGTAATTTCTTCTTTTATCTTTATCGTCCAAATAAATGCATTAATCTTATTCTATATTTTCGATGTTGCTTGGTTTAGGTCGACGAAAAAGTGGGATCAATTAACTTTATTATTATCATTTGAGACTGTTTAATCAAAAAAGTGGGTTTATGGTTAATTTGGAAGTAATTATCTAGTTGTTATCACCATCATCGTTACTGTCATTCTCTTCATTGCTATCTGTGTTTTCATCGTCATCGTTTTCATTGCCAGCGTCAGTATCTGCCCCATTGTTATCTCCTGTAGAATCGGAGTTAGAGGGAGGGCCTTGATCCGTTTCTGAAGAATCTTCATCTTCCTGTTCACTTTGTTCTTCATTTTCTGCGTCTTGGCATTCAGAAGAATTTCCTCCAGAGGAGCCGGATTTCTCATTACAATTTTCGTCATTATAATATGGATTCCCATTATCATCTGTTTTCTTTTCTCCGCGCTGATTATCATCATTGTCATTATTATTTCGATCGTCATTATCAGAATCACCCCTAGCATTGCTTGAATCATTGTTACTGTTATCGATGCTTGGCAATCCAACTCCACTACTTGAAGACGAATTATTACTCAAAAGATCTGTACCACTAAAAGACCCTCCAGTTGAAACAAATGATGATTTTGTACTAAAAGGTAAACTCATGGAACTTTGACCAGATTCAACATATAGTGAGTAGAATGCACCTTGGGATTTGGTTTTATTGTCTGTAATGGTAAGATCAAATGGAGCCATTTGATTCTGAGACAAATTAGCAACATTTAGTCCAAAGCTTTGAGTTCCAACTATACCAAGACTTGAATTGTCATAGAACGTTGCAACTAGATTTAAGAATTGTTCTGGCAATTGTCCTTGATTTATTATATTACCTGTGATATGAGGACTACCAACATTGTCAAAGAAGATACTGCGGCCATTGATAATTAGGTTAGCAGGTTTTTCTATTGCAGGTTGAGAACTGGTAGCGAATTCAATAAAGTTAAACTTTCCTACTACTTGAGGGCCTTGTATTAACATATCAAATGGGGAGGATTCACCATGTCTCAGGGTTCCTATTGATGAGAAAGCAGAATGATTGCCTACTATACTATTGTTTGTTGTATTGGATAAAATTGTTGTAATTACAATATTGGTTTGAGGATCAAATGCGGTGTTATTTACTTCACCAATAACGTGAAAGTTTCCCAAATCATCTATGAAAGATGAAGTACTAAGAATCTGGATAGCATTAGTATCAAGGTTTTGAGCAAATCCTAAATTGGCAGTTAACGAAGGATCAGATCCGGCAAAAGTAAAAATGAAAGAGAGCAATGCTATCAAAGTAGTTAGTAGAAATAGGCTTGTAGTTTTTTTTGACCTTAACAAATTAATTGTTAATTATTTAACAAAAACAATTATTAAAATAATTTGTTAACATGGTTAACAAAAATAATTCTACTAGTTAATTTTAGAATAATCATATAGAATAATTGTGAATTATTATTTGATTTGTGAACCTTGTTTTTGAGATAGATTAATCACAATTACTTTAATTCGCGGTCCTAAAAATTGAAATTTATTTGGTTTATGGATTCATGAAAATTTGTCTGTTGATAAATTACAGGATATTTCAAACGGATTATCATAAATATATAAATCTTTTTTCCTTGTAAAAGATGTTAATAGTAGCACTTGATCTAGTTAATGGCACTCCATTTCTTATCCTAATTTGCTCAATTGGCGTTGCATCACACAACAACCATCAAAAGATATCATAAAATCACCTAGGAAAGGCATTTAGTTGACCTAAACTCACCCAAAAATCTTTTAAAGTGATTACCAACGGTTAGGTACCAATCATAGTCATTTCCAAGAAATATTGGCATAGTTATATAATCAATTGTCAGATAGGGGTTGTAAAGACCTGTACTCTTTTTAATATGGTAATACAAACATCATTTATGAAACCTACATCTAAGTTGTTTTTACTACCATTTTTACCCGTATTAATGATTTCTCTTGTAACATGGACCTGTTTTGGCTCAGAATTAGATTCAAAATTAAGAAATGACACCTCTACTGTGGCCAATTCCAGCAAGACCAATCAAATCGATCTGGAAAGTAAACGTGGCACGGATAACTCATCATCAGCTTTGGGGACAGATGAGAACAAAGGAGTACTAATAGTGAAAGTAACCACATTAAATGGAGAATATGGAAGGAATTTCTCCTCTGATTTCACTGTGTATATTCATGCCAACGACCCAATCCCTGATACCTTTAAAGGAAATGCTTCTGGAACTACGGTAAAATTATCAATGGGAATGTACAGTGTTACTATATCATCTATTCCTCATTACAGTTCTTCCTTCTCCAGTGACTGTAACGGGGGAATAATGAAAGTAGAGACAAAAGATTGCAACATTGTAATGACATACATTAAATCTGATTAAGTGATGTATTGAGTGTCGTATGGCATTCTTAAACATCGCAGTATCGCTATGATTTGTAGATACCACTGTACAATCTTTATATCCTATCATGATAGTCGCTAAACCCGTTTAACCAGTTAAATTTGCGTTGTAGATAAGATCACGTTCATTAAATGCGGAAGATCATGGTTTAGTGATTTCGGGATCTAGATTTGTTCATCAAGTCAACTTGATTAATTTCAAGATATATATTCATGGAGGACATTCAATAACAACTCTTACGGATCAAGTTGTGACAAAACGTTCTCATATTATTGTTTTCTAGTATTTGTCGTTCTGAATCAATCTTTAGAATCGGACTTATGACTCTGAGATTGAATTGAACTATTTAATATCCAGAGAAAAACCATCAAATTTTGAACTTGACAAGTCGTTCAATCATCTTATGAGCACTAGTTACTAAAAGTGCCGCCCCGCTTCCCAATAGAATACCTCCTACTAGATCAGTAGGATAATGAACTCCAAGGTATAACCTGGATAAACAAACTAATCCTGCTTCAATTACAAGAAGAACGGATATCAGTTTCTGCCTAGGACATTTTCTTAACAATAATAAAGTTGCTACTGCACCTGCTGATACCATACTGGCATGACCAGAAGGATAGGATTCGTCTACCGGTAATTTATTGACAGAAGTTTCGTAATAAACAAGCGGTCTATCCCTGTCAACCAAATCTTTTACCAATGTAGTCAATGGAATAACAAGTATAAATGAAATCAAGATAATTACGGCAACTATTTTACCATCAATTCCTCCAAATATAAACAACATGATAGGAACAAAAATCCAAAAATACTCTCGACCAAAATCGGACAAAATATTCATGAACTCGGTCATGACAGGGGAAAAGAAATAGGCTCGAGTCTGCAAAACACTAGTATCAAATTCATAAAAGAAGCTACCCTCAGGTGAGTTATCATTCAATTCGATAACATCATTATAAATTACAAGTGTAAATACTGTGAAAATTCCAAATATGATAATAGAAGAAACTAAATAGTTATTCATAACATCTTACTGATTGATTGAATAAGAATGATATCAATTTTTATATGCAGTGGTAGAATCATTTGTTAAACATCACTATTCATTTGCTCTATAGTTTCTCTCAAATTTAATTGCAAGAGTGAAAAAGGACCTTAGGTTATTATTCGCTTTCAGTTTGCAGTAATGTGAATGAAAATCCATTAGAAAATATTATCCAAGACCCAATTATAGTGTGAATGAGGAATCCGTATCAAAATCTTTTTTTTCCTAAATCAGTGGTAACTATATGTCAAGAGGTAGTAGGCAATAATTACAAGAAAAGGGTTTTTGGATCTAATATTCACTGCGATTCGTCTTCATACCATAGATTTGTTTTTATGAAGATGTAGATCTAATCAACTGAGGTCCCATTTTGTAAGACCTACAATCAAAATGCCAAACACAGTAATTTTTTTTCTTTACTTTTTAAATGTCCGGACTTTTGTATATAATAGAGGGTTAATGCCCGTGGCAACAGCCCCATTGTTTCCTATAACGGGATTAGACGTATTTGAAATGCTACCATTCCTTGCATGCTTAGCAATTAATATGATCTCAGTAACAATAGCTTCAAATTCTCTATGGCTAGGAAAATATAGACCAAGTAAAAGCAGTACACAACATTTTTTGTAATCAGTCCTATCGGATTTACAGATTTATTCAAGACAAAGTAGCAAAACCCTACAAAATAAATTATTAGCAGTATTTAGCATTTTTTTACATTAAGACATGATCACAATAAATATGGATAAGAAACATTTTGTGTGAGAGATAAGATCCCCTTGCGAAAAAAATTTATGTATTAATTCGATACATTCTCTAGTGAGCATATTTTTTTCCATATCAAAATATAAGATATCAATCATCCTATCCCTTGTAATAATTTTATTAGCTACTACTGTCGGAATAGCACCTACGATTTTGGATCCCATACAACAGAAACCGTACTTGATAAAGGCGTATGCACAAATGATTTCTGAGCCAATTCTAAGTCCTACAGCCAGTTTGCATCAGGGCCATGATAACAATAGCCTCCCTACGGGGGGACAAGATGAGTCATTATTAGTATTGGCATCTGGACACTTCGCAAATAACCAGATGGAAAAAGGTATAGTAACCTGGATTCAAGGGGGATTATGGAATTTGGAAATCAAAGATTCTAGCGACAAGAATATGAAAGATTCAAACACGAGTGCAACTTTTAATGCCAATTTTACCATGATAAAACCCGATGGAAGCCTTTCCCATAATCACCTGATAAATAATTTTACCTCAAACAATGTTATTTTTGCTGGAAATGACATCGTAGTTACAGGGTTATCAAGCATACATTCCGATAATGGAACCCAATACGCACAGGTACCAATAACTATTCATCTTATGGGCAAAAAGGTTTTGGGTTTGATGATTGATGTTAACAAAACTGGAGGTCATTTTTCGAGTTCTAATGAAATGTTTGGTACTCTAATCAGCGGAATAGGATTGGATGGTTCTAATACTAACAATACTATTAACCCTAATCCCAGAGTCAATTCTACAAATTTGAATCACTTACACCCCTTAGATTAAATGACAAGTACTATGAACTAAACATAAAATTTTACATTTCTAGTAAAAATATCTTGACAGGCATAGGCAATATAACTTTGTCCACCTGCTTAAAACTATCTTTAACATACCGTATCAAGTATATAATGTTAATTCAAGATCAAAAGTACCAGAATTTTTTCGCCAACGCAAGTTATTGAACAGCAATTCAGCATAAATTTTCTAGCAATATCCATTAGACAGGCAAGTCTATAGGTGTTTAGAAGTTCGAAGATCGTAAATAAGATAACGGTATTTATAACATGATTTCGTATAATTATATAAAATTGAAAAATTATAGAATAAATGATATTTATTCTTTTAAGCAAAATACCAAATTCTTGATTTCAATAACTTTAATGTTTTCTATTTGTTTTCTTATTTCATTCTCATTTAGTTCGGCCGAGGCGCATTTCAGCCACTCTGCTCACTATAATAATGGAGATACAGGAATTGGGGATAAGTATTTTGTTCTTCAACAAATAGAACCAGAATACACCAAACCAAATGAATTATCGCAGATCCAATTTAGCATTCAAGATAAGCAAGCCAAAGATACGAGCAATTTGGTAGGGATGGTTGAAATTTATTCGACACTTACCAATGAACGGTTGTCTGCTTATCCTTGGACAAGGCTAGCAGTAGGCGATTTCCAAATTCCATACATATTTCCAAAGGTGGGAAATTATCAAATTGTTCTAAGCATACTAAATGATAATTCCAATAATTCTAGCGGTGATATCATCAATACAATTCCTCCTGCACGTACAATATTAGGCGATAATTCAAATTGCAACTGTGAAAGAGCTGTATTTAATGTTTCTATAACTGAATCGTTTGGCTTCATTTTTACCACAGTGATTTATGGTTCAGCTATAGGCGTTATCTTGATTGTCGGATTAGTTTTAGGCTGGATGTTTCTAAGCAGAAGAAAAAGCAAAACAAATCCGATATCCAACGATGAATTTATTAAATATTCAGTCTTGTTTTTAGCACTTGGTGCGGCCATAGTTCACCTCGCAGTATATTCCGGTCACGCAACTTTAAGATATGAATATAGCATATTCCTTATATCCGCCGCAGGTGGACAACTTTTCTATGGGATTTCATATATCTTACTAATTTTTTCTGATGATAAACTAACTGTCAAAAAAACTGACAAAAAATACGTTTCAAAAGAGTACTACAAAAAGTCTTTAATCTTAAACTGGATTGGATTGGTAGGGTCTTTGGTTCTAATATTCTTATACTTGTACTCAGTCATTTTCCCCCCTCCGCTATCACCAAATTCAACTCCCGAAGATGTCGATCTTGGAGGAATAATGGCCAAGGCATTAGAAATAGTATTAGTAATTGGAATCATTTATTTAATGCGAACAGAAAAGGAGAGATATTTATATAGTATTCATACATATGATGAGAAAAGTACATGACTTTTATATAAAAATACTCGTCGATCCGCATATCGAATAGATACTAAAATGGAACGGTATCACCTAAAGAACTATTTGATTGATACTGGACAAGACTACACTCAAGAGGAGAACACTCAGCAGCAATGGAAATATTTCTGATCCCATGATTAATTACGATTTATCAATCCATACACCGCTAAATTCATCTTGTAATTCAAACTATAAAATAAGTAGATGAGGTATGTTTTTTTTATCATCACGAAGGTTATCCATATTTTAGTCGTCTTCTTCGTTAATACCATTCGGGTCATCCTCATCGGTTGAGTCTATAAATCTGAAGGAACTCAATATGCGTGCTATTGTTTCTTGACTTTGCTTTGAATCAAATTCATTCACGGTATTTTGATAAGTAAGAATATATAAAACATCATCATGTATCAATAGAATTCTTTCGAAACCCTTGTCAGGAATATTAGTCAATCCCTCCATTGCTGTTAGCACTGACACGGTATCTGAACCATCTATAGTATACCTGTTTTCCTCTATCTCTCCTACTACCCTTTCTTCTGGCGGCAAAATTATTTCCACTACTTCCTTTAAACCGCCTAGTTTCTCTGCCATTACTGTGTCGGAATTTGATTGAGATTTCATGATTTTGAAAGAATTATTACCATTATACACTAGTACATCGGAATATTTTGAAAACCTATTAATTTTCTCCTCAACATTCCAGTCAGAAGGATATTCGAAACTAATTCCCAACCGATCATCAGAGTAGATAGTATAATTCAAATTGTTTTCAGTGGAATTATTTGATGCCACCGAACCATAGACATTGCCGTATTCAGAAAATGTTAGAGTTATTAACCCAAAACAGAAAACAATGCTAAAAAGTACCAATACTTTAAGACAATACATCTTATAAATACTATAGACATTAATTTAAAAATGATAACGCAAGATTGTTCATAACATTTTTCTATTCAGAAAATACAGTAGCTCCGTCAATGGGTCTCACTTTTCAAATCAACAATTTCCTCTAACAATATGATCGAAGTTTTACAATTACCATATTCTATATGTAAGAATTTTTTACTAATTAATTTTAGATTATTTTTATAGTGAGATGAGCTTTAAGACTTCATATCTTCTATCATGGTATCATTTATTTGAATCTGAAACTTCAACAAAGCTCATCCTTTTCTTCAATTCTAACCAGCCATATTTTACTCACAAAGCGACTATCAATTCAATTCGACCCATCCTTTGACGACTGTACAGGTAGCCCTTAACCAATTTGCCTGAAAGAAGAAATGGGTTAAAGAGAGGGTAATAGACCGGGGAAAAAGATAAGAATAAGTTCAATCTATTTGTAAGAGACAAAATTAAATCTATATCAAAGGTCACCTCCTATATCACGATGAAGCGATAAAATGGACATTGTTGCGTCATTTTCAGAATATTTGAATACCGCATTGAGTTTTGAACCTGCATTAATATTATCCATCATCATGAGGACTTTGATTGTATCTGGAATTCTTCTTTTTGTAATAAAATGGATTGGAAGTAAAGGAGTCAGTCAATTAACCATTTATCAATTAATCATAATATTGAGCCTTGGAAACATTGTGGCAGAACCTATGATCAATAGTGACACACCCATACTATCTATGGTTACTGTAGTGGTTATCATCATCGTAGTATTCAAGCTGCTAGATTATGTAAGTGCCAAAAACAAAAGGATGGAGAAAATAATAAATCCAGAAGTCATAGAATTGGTCAAGGATGGGCAGATGGATGAGGAGGGAATGATAAAAGCTAGAATAGGTATAAAAGAGTATCAATCCTTTATGCGATTGGCTGGAATAAGAGACATAAATGAGATAGAAATATCAAATTTAGAGATAAATGGTCAAATAAGTTTCATTAAAAAAGAACGACATGGTTGACGCACAACCAAGGTCATATTTGATAGATTGATAACTAGTCTTTTCATTATAATGACAGCACAGCAAGATTATTTGAATAAAGTATGAATATATTGTTATAACATGGTATCAATAATTTCAGAAAGAACTTGTGTGATGTAATTCATTTTAGGAGATACGCTATGATCCTGACCCCATCTTCATGTTAATACCATGACATCATTTTTTGCACTCATCTAAAGAAAAATAGGGAAAGAAAGATCATGTAAATTGTTGGCACTTACATAGAAGACACCTGTGGTCGTAAAATTTTGGACCATTAGGTTCATCCCTGTGTTCTTTCTTTGAATGTGTACAATTTTTACATATTAATAATTGAAAACTAGCATCATTCATTACTTGTTATTCGCCTTACAAATATATTAATGGTTGGAAAATTACTAGACAATAGTAATTTCTTCCTATGGATAAAGGCATCTAGATTCGCTAGAATTTGATAACATACTTTCAAAATGTCTCGTTGTTTTTCCCCACAAAGGTGACAAGTTATGATTCAAACGTATGTCAAGGGTATTGACAATTATGTAGACTATCGTAAAATCCAGTCTACGAGATCAGAATAGGAAATTCAGGGTATATCGATCAACACGTAATAATTGATTGATTTTTGGACGTACTGGACTCTGGATTAATAGCAATTCCATCGAGAGACATTATTTACAAACCACATTTGCCTCCTGCACTGGAAAAAAAACGAACTCTAGTAAAAATATCATCAGCCGTTGATTTACAAGTCAATCAACCGAAAACATATGGACTTCAGAAACCGCTCCAAGGACAAAAGAGATTAGGTCAACATTTGAATATTGTGAAAAATTCTATCGCCCTGATTTCAGAGGGTCCCCATTAGTTTACCCTTCAAAATAGCAATTTCCCCTCAGAAACCAAAACCTAATATAATCTTATATAAGATGAATCAGAATAGTAATTGATGTCATATAGCAAGAATGATGATGAAGCAACAATTGCAAACGTGCCAAAGCGTACTAAAGGTAATAATTACATGTACTTCCAAAATGAAAATTTCCAAAATGAAAATACTCAAAAGAAGAATAATACTGATTGAAATTAAACAAAGATAAGACCGTACTTTTCTTACTTCTTGAATAAAAGAAAGCACGAGAATATAACAATAGTGTTTTAGATCTGCAAAGAATGATAAAGAATCTTTTTTGTCAAATCATCTAAGAACATAAATCAATATTTTACCAAATGAAATAAAGGTATGCTCGAAAACAAAGGATCAATGATAATAAGTACGATAATGATGAATTTTTAATAATCTGGTAGAATAATTTGTAATAATCAAGAGCAATGCGGATAGAAAACTTACATTATTGTGAACTGGATCATATTATGCCCCTTTCTGAGATGTAGTTGTGAATTCATTTACAAGTGCAATAAGTTGCGTGTTATACAGGTCAGAGCCATGTGGTATATCACTTTAAAAAGTGAAATTTTACTTTATGTAGGTACAATCATGCATGATTAGTCATAACTCCCCCCTCCTTTTACTATTTCAAAGTAAAATTTTATTTGTTATCAATGCTTTATACGCTCTTATATGAGGAAATGTATATATAAATATGAGAAAACTTATTGAGGTCATTAATAAGAGAAATCAGCTTAATAACCCTAAGAATGGCAACACCAGGATAAGAAACAATACTGAAGGGGTTAGATTCATTGAGACATTTCATAACGGCAGTTGGAGATATTCACGTCCATATTAGATAACTTAGTTTAAACAAAATATAAGATCTTGTCAATGGATTTGCTTACTATTGTCGCAAATCCATTCCCGCTGAAAAACCCTTTAAAGTTAATCCAATCCGAGACATATTATTAGTTTATTTCAATAGGCGTTAAATGCAAAATCAGTTCATTACTCTGTTTAATAGTCATAAATACACATAATGGCAACTGAGTGCTCGAGTCCACCTGTATGAAAATAATAAGTAGATGTGTCAAAAGAGTGTATAGAAGCTCTGTTTTTGTTGAAAATTATAAAATTACCAGCATGAATAAATCATCTAAATCCTAACAAGAAAAAATATCCTTAATCGGTGAATATACTATGCATAGATATCATAAAGATTTGTACCCTACAAGTTTTGGAGACATCAGGTATTCTGAATTTAGGACATAAATTACGATTCATCTTTTAAATCAGCTAATTAGACATTTTTTCTCCTCGAAAATAAGTACAAAAGTATAATTTTCAAGGAGCATGAAAAGCGATATTAAAAATCTAAAAAGAGTAATATATACATAAATATTTGGAAGTTTATCCTTGAATAGTAACTGATCTTGTCAGATTACCATTTTGATTTTGACTATCGATTTTCGAGAATTATGCAAGGATAATAACAAGTTTAACGTATTGAGAACGTCGAGGATGAAGGAATAAAGATGCCAATGCTTATGTTAAAATGTAAAACTTGTGGTATTATTTTTAGTGGGGTATATACAGACAACATGAATGAATTTATAAATGAGTCGGAGAAGAATCCAAATTCAACATTCAAATGCTCTAATGGGCATTTGAATAATTATGTACTTGAGGACTATGTGGACCTGTCATAAATTCAGGGTATTGAATTGATTTATCTTAATGATGTTTTTTGTTGTCTCGGACAAAATATCAAATAACAAGGAAGATGATTAGTACTAAAATATGGTGTTAACAATCTTAAACTAATAAAAACTATAGTTATACCAGTTCCAATTTGTACGATGAACCTCATTTTTTATTCCATGTAAAGATGATATATATTCTTGTTAAGGTCGCGAAATTCTGATGTCAAAAACAAGTTCAAATATCCTCCAGCAATATGTGACATTCAACAACACTATTCGATCGTCTAGTAATTGTGAAATGATTTTCACAAATTACCATAGGTAAAATTGACTTTGATAATTCTATTTCAGTTATTTGTTTTATTTCTCGAAATACTACTAATTAATCCAAAACATCTTTTTTCAGAACATGTACCTAATAGTGGAAATATTATGAAGAACAGTATTGATGTTTCCCAGTGCCAATAAATACATATATACTTTTAGGTTTTAATTACGGGATTTTGCTTTATATTTTTTATTATTTAATGCTAGCTCATTCACTAATTCATCTACTTGTGCATCAGTATGAGAGACATCGAGTCCTCTTTGTTTGATTTCATTTATTACATCTCCAATAACAATATTATCAATCTGGATATAACGTTCTAAGATCCTTAAAACCAAGAATGTAGGATGAGGTGCATTCTTAAACAATGGAGAAAATTTACTATAATGATAATGAAGTGCATCTATTTCAGCGATAGATAGATTATCACATTGTGATACATCAGATACCTTTTTCTTTGCTTTTTTTAATATTTCTATTTTAGCTGATGGCTTTTCTTGTTTATCTTGTTTAACTTGTTTATTCGGCATTTTATTATTGACGCTCGATGTTATAAGTTATTTTCTTCATTATATTATTTTCTTAAAGCATCTATTGAATATAAGTTTGTTTTTTACTTTGTTTAAAACTTTAATCCTTAACCATTTGCATATTACATGAATGCAGTTATTGGAATGATATAGTCGTCAAATCTACTTGTAGTATTTTCTAAAATTTATTAAATTCACGATTAGAGAAAAAAATCCAGGGCAATTCTCCTAAAACATTTTTCAAGATTTCGGAGGAGCGAATAAACACGTACTAAACCTAACGGTATATCTCTCGTATTAATAAGAATTGAATTTGATAGTAAATGTCTCTTTATGATTGTGGGACTATTTCTTTCTTATGTATTGATAATGTCAGTAGTGTATTCCTTCAAACAGACGTTTCAAACTCAGTTCATCTTTATTTACCAGGTTCTTTTCGGCTATTGTTTTGTGTAGATAAGCCAAAGACATCATCATATCACTAAAATTTCCAATGCCTTTCATAGGTTAGATATATACTTTGTTCCTATTAATTATATCAAGATAGATGCCCACTTAATGCCTCGCAATCGTTCATAAAAAATGAAATATAAAATTTTTGGGCCATTCCCTAATATAGGTCAATAGCATATAAGGATCGATAAGCTTTCATTGCTGAAATTAGTCTAATTTACTATCCAGAAATTTAAGTTTACTACCAAATCAAATCCATTTTAGTCCATTCCATCCCATAAGCCACCCCAATATCGTAGATAAAATGAAAATTTCTTGTCCCTATCCCATCATGCCAGAAAATTGATTGCCCAAAAATCCAATTGATGGTCTTTACGTCGGAAATAGATTCTGTAATCAAACCATGTAATGCATATGGTATATTGTATGCTATAATAGAGATAACAAAATTAGTGGGTATGGAGGATAAAATGTCTTTAACCCAATCATTGATATGAGAAAAATAGGATCATATAGCGAAAAGGTGATGCCTATATATTCATAAAATCATGTAATAATGAATGAATAATAATAAATCTAATATTTTAGTTCCATTTGATGCTACTGAGCTGTCAATAAAGGCATTAGATAAAGCAAGAGTTCTTGCAGCAAACCAGAGTTCTACCATAATTGTTTTGTATGTTATTGATGATACAAGCTTTTATCCCAAAGAAATTGCAAAATATATTTCAAATATGGATGATCTTGACAAAACTAGGCACTATTTTGAAAAGACAATTAGAGAGGGAGCCAAGACAATGATTGGAAAGGAGGTAGATAAATTAATCCATGAAGGTATTGCAGCCAAGTCAATAATTCGGGTTGGTCATCCTGCAGATGAGATCCTTACCGTATCTAAGGAAGAGAATGCAGACATGATAGTAATTGGTAGTAGTGGATCATTAAAGAAAAGACATGATAGAAAAGGTATAGGAAGTATTTCTAGATGGATTTCAGAAGTAGCAACGTGTCCAGTAGTTTTGGTAAGATAACCAAAATATAGTAAATACCGGTAAAAAATGTGTAAATATCGATGAATTTATAGTGTTATTACATTTGCTTATATGTCTTGGTTGTAATATACAATCTATTATTATGATGTCTTATAGGTTAAATAAATATGATAAATTTCCGTTAAAAATTCTAATGGTTTCCACCGAATATCCACCCATTCCCGGAGGCGTTGGGAGATATGCAAAGAATCTCACAGAGGGATTAAAAAGATCGGGTATGAAAGTTTCTGTTTTATGCAACGAGAAGGGAAAATGGGATTATATGGGTATTGATCCTGATAATGGCAATAATTCAAAAATAATACTAGATGTAATTGATGAGTATGTCCCTGATCTTGTGCACATCCAATTAGAACATGGACTTTATGGACTAAAAATGGACGCCATCAATCCAAATAACTTAAGTACCAACATAGACGAATTTTATAAGGAATGTAAAATACCCATAATCACTACATTTCATTCTGCATATCCCCTACGACAATGGATTGAGTTATCAAAACACCCTAATCTTTTGGGTAAAAACATGATTACTTTTCCGATTAATTTGAGCAAGCAAATAATAGCCTATTGGAAACGCTTCATAAACTACCGATCTTTTAATACTGCAAACAGGCAAAAAATGCAAATGAGTCAGGCCAGTATTGTTTTTTCCAATTATTTGGCCAAATTAATAGCCGAAAATGATGAAAAATCATTGAAAAATTTTACTGTTATATATCATGGCGCAGAATCAAATTTGAATATACCTTTAAAGAAAAAGGAGGCAAGAGAGGCATTCTCCTTACCACTAAATCGTAAAATAGCTCTATTCTTTGGATTCATGACGCATACAAAAGGCTGGGACATATTAAATAATTTGGATATTCCAGATGATTGGGCGATGGTAATTAATCAGTCGGAAAATTTATTCAATACGATAAAGCCGTCTTCAATTGATGGTCATGATAACCAGAAAAGAGTTCCTCACACAGAAAGGAAGGATACACAATATAGTAAAATAATTAATTTGAATCGAGGATTCTTAACAGATAAAGAACTTTCAACTCTTTTTTATGCATGTGATATAATCATCCTTCCCTATACGGTAACTTCAGGTTCAGGGGTAATGTTTGATGCACTAGCTCACGGGTTACCATTCATAGCAACTGATTTAGGTTTCTTCAGAGAAT
>WHSX01000011.1:0-1704 GCA_009379865.1 Candidatus Nitrosocosmicus sp. | reverse complement strand
GGACTTGGAATAGTAGTAAAAAGAAGACCAAATGAATTTGCCAAAGCGATAAAGAAACTCGGAGCGAATTACTCTCAATATACTAAAAGAATTGAGGAATTCAACAAGGAATTAACGTGGGATAATGTTGCGTTGCAGCATTATGCACTTTATACCACCGTTTTAGGTCAGAACAAGGGAATCAAAAACAATCCATTCCCTTATGTCAGCCCATAATAGAAATTTAATAGTTTTATGATTTTGTTATTACCGACACAGGTCATATGCTCAAAGGATTCGTACATTAAAGAAGAGATTGTTTCTTAAATCCCTGATAAAAACATGAAAAGACATGCTTCTGAATTTGTTTTCACTGTATGTCGCGGGATTTAATAGTTAATGTAAAAGGTAATGATTTGAAGATTTTCTAAATGACTTTTTATGGAGCAAGAAAATAATATAATATATTATCATAGTCAGTGAAATTGTTGCTCCTTTTTTATAACATCCTACTATAAAAACAGTTTTCTTAATCCTACACTATTTCACTGAGTTAACGACCCACGATAGATCAACTATTTTCAAAAATATAATCTACAAGATTGCTTACATTGGCCGTGGCAACGCAACACACCTTGTCCGCACCACCATAATAAACAAAAAGTTCTCCATTGATAATGCAAGCACCTGTAGGAAAGACCACATTGTTTACATCGCCATATTTCTCATATTGTGTAGTAGGTACTAGAATTGGTTCTTTGCTTCTACAAATTATTTTATATGGATCTTCTAAATCCAGAAGTGCAGCACCAGCACTATAGGTTCTGTCTGCACTCACACCATGATATATCACTAACCATCCATATTTTGTTCTAATAGGTGGGGAACCAGCACCGATCTTTAATTCTTCCCATTTTTGTTCCGGCTTCATGAGCAAAGTATGTGTTTCAAAACTTGTCAATGTAGTCCCCTCTCCAATCCATATACTAGGTTTATCAATTCCGTATGCGTCACCTACCCAAGAACTTGGCCTATGTAAGCAGAAATAAGTCATCTTTTCGCTATTAATGGTATTTTTAGAAGACAATTTGTTTGGAAAAAGAACCACATCTTTGTTATCCATCCCTTCATTTGTAATGATGCCCAGTCTTTCAAATTTGGAATAATCCATAGTAGTTGCCAAAGCGGTTGATACCATTGGACCTTTTTTTGGACGATCAGGTAATACTACATATGTAATGTAAACTTGACTGTCGATTTCGGACAATCGTGGATCTTCTATGCCGTATTTTTCGTAGTCCATTATTGGATTAAAAGCTATTCCATCACGCCTGCTAAAGAGGTAACCATCATCACTGGATGCATATCCTATTCTTGAAAGGTAGTGCTCATATTCTCCGATCGCACGATAAAGCATGTGAATTTTTTTCCCATCATTTAATATGGCACAGTTAAAAACAGCTTCGGATTCCCACCAGTTATTCTTATTGGGAATAAGTATAGGATTATCTGAATGTCTCTTTAGGATTTCGGGCTTTTCGGAATTCAATTGGATGGATCGTTAACATGAAATTTGTCTTTTGAGATGATGTTGCTCAGGATTGGTATAAACATTGAATACGGTTGTTTCCGAGGTATTTAAATAGCACACTAAAAGTAATGCTTTATGGGATGTTGGTTTGATATGGGCTTAATACATATTGATATATAGATGATCTGTCGATT
>WHSX01000119.1 GCA_009379865.1 Candidatus Nitrosocosmicus sp. | reverse complement strand
CTCAACTAGTTAGTATGAGGTCAACTAGTTAGTTAGGCTAAAAAACTTTTTAGCTTCAATATAGGCGTTACCTAATACATCTGAAGTTTCATTGAGGATTGCTCCTGCTGACTTTGATGTAGCAATTTTTTCCGTAGCGTTACGTAGGAATGATCCAGTCTCAGTTATTGCTCCTTTTATTGATTCAGATGCTTCTTCCTCTGCCGATGTTGTTATTGCTGGAGTGGTAGTAGTATTGGTATTGGTAGTAGGCGGCGTGCTGGTTTGGTTTATTGTTGAATTTGTCTGACCATATGCTGAATCCAAAGTGCCCTTTCCTACTGTCAATATTATCCCAAAAACAAATAAGATTCCAAAAACTATACCCATTTCTTTCTTGCATTTCATTTTATTCATACGTTAATGATATTACATTTATCCTTATATCCTTATATTATTCCGTCAGTTCTTACAATCATGCTAACTATGCCATTTTTGCAACCGTAGCGAGTCTTGTTCTAAAACAGGGAATCTAGTTCTCTATGGATTTGACAAAAATGAGGAGAATGGAATATGAGGTCGTAAATACAAGATTCGGGTTCACATTTGAATTTTAAGCCTATAGAAAATTAACTCATAGAAATGATCAGCACAAAACGCGATGATCACAAATTATGCACTATTTATCAACAATTGGGTGGGGATATTTCAAAATCATTTTCAAAATGTAGGATATCTAGATAAAATAAATTCTACTATCTATCAATAGAGTCAATGACTGAAGTAAAAAAAATTCCAGATGGATATCGTTCCGTTACACCCGCTTTGATTGTAAACGATGGGTTAAAGGCTATCGAGTATTATAAAAAGGTATTTGGAGCTAACCAACGAACATGTATGATGATGCCTGATGGTAAGAAAGTTGCTCATGCCGAACTTGAAATGGGCAATTCATTGATTATGATGGGAGACGAGTTTCCAGAGATGAAGTTTCTTTCGCCGACTACAGTTGGGGGAAGTCCCGTTACTTTGGTTTTGTATGTTGAGGACGTAGATAAAACATTTAATCTTGCAATATCTGAAGGAGCAAAGGTGTTAGACCCAGTCGCAGATCAATTTTGGGGCGATAGACTCGGAAGCATTGAGGATCCTTTTGGACATCGATGGTCAATAATGACCCACATTAAAGATCTTACCCCAGAAGAAATGAAAAAAGCAGCGGAGGAGGCTTTTGCGAAGATGTCAAAGTAACCTTGAGATAAAGCAGGACGAACAAAAATCTTGTTTTTTAATTATTCTCGAATATTCACGAAAGCTTTTTCAATTAGACAGTTATTTGCATTATAGGGAAATATTTGGTTACCTATCGCAATTTAATCTTGTTTAATATTCATTCCATCAATTCTATTGTTGATACCATATCTTTCTGGTAATAACATACTGGGGCAAAATCAAGGAACCATATGGTGTTCAGACCCCACAGATATATCATTATTTTAATTCCGATGATAATATATCAATGAATTATCCATCAACCTGGTCAGTGAATGAAACAGACATAACACCTGAAGACAGGGTCAACCTTATCGCAGAGTTTGTATCGCCGTTTGAAACCTATAATGATACTCACATTGAATACGTACAGATAAATAGGGACGATGGAATTTTCTATGAAGCTGACCTAAATGAGTATTTAGACGAAGCGATCAACACTTACAAAGATATCGCCAATAACTTTACATTAATTGAATCTTCAACTTCAGACGCTCTTTCGGGTCAGCCTGCTTATTCTCTGACTTTTACCGAAGTCCTCAACAGAGAAGACTGTCAAGAACCGATTACACTTAAAAACTTTGAAACTGGAATTTAGTTAAACAATACTGCATATTTTGTTACTTACGTTGGACAAGAGGAAAAATTTGATAAATACTTTCCTGTTGTAGAGCAAATGATCAACTCATTCAAGTTACTCTTACCTGCGTTCTATGATGAGGGCCTGACACCACCTTTAGTTACAAATCTCAATACATCTACATTTGGATTAGAAGAATCAATAACAGGCACTAACGAATCCACTTCCACTTCCACTTCCACTGGGTCTAATTCTACTAGTTCTAACCAGATTATACCTAATAATTTGACTGATAGTCAAATTGGACTAAATGACGACACAACCGAGTCTGCTTCAACGAGTGGAGGGACGAACTTATCAGCAGGGGGTCAGTTTAATGAAAGTTCCCAAGTTAACGATACTAGAGATAGTGAAAATGTCTCGTCTTTTGGAGATTTGTCTGCTGTAGAAGGAAAAGAAGATTTACCATTTTTAGAATCAGAAAACAGATCATTGGAAAAAGATAAAGCAGTAGATGTTCAAATAAAAGCACCTGAGAAGGATGGCTTATTTGGAACTGTAAACTTTGTACCAAATGAAATTGTTGTTGATATTGATACCATCGTTGTATGGACCAACAATCACTCATCCGTACATATTGTTACTTCTGTTAACAATAGTACTTTCGGAAATGACGACATCACGACGGGAGGAGATGGATTTCCACTTTTTGATTCTGACTATCTGAATACTGGTAATAAATTTTCTTACAACTTTACTCAACCTGGACGTTTTGATTACTTTGATAAAAATAATAATAGTTTGAAAGGAGTAGTATTTGTCAAGCAGACACCAAGTCCGGTTAAAAATACTTCCTCCTTAATAGATAATGAAAATACTAGCCCAGAAAGTACTGATCCAATTTCAAATGATGATTTTGGTAGTTCAAATAATAATAGAAGTGGAATTCTAGACAATCTTAAGGATATTAATAATTCTAGTGCAAAGTCTAATAATGGAACTCTCTCTCAACTGGTACAATCTCTCCGTCAGTTAATTGACCGTTAACTAATATAGCGAAGATGGGATTTGAACTCCTTTCTTGCATTTATGAACCAGATATACATGACAATATCGTATGAGTATGAATGAACAGATGAATGAATAGGTTGATAGCCGGAGTAGCTATTTACCATATTCATCATGACGACGAACCCAATACTGGGGAAATTCGTGACCTGCCTCATCTCGACCCTTGGGAACCAGGTCAAGATAGTTGTATGCCACATTCAACATATCTATACCACGCGCATATGCTGAATAAGTGTGAAAAATATGACCTGCAGGGTCCTTATAAAATATACTGACTCCTTCTTTCTCTGAAACACCTGTGTCCTGTGTAATATAGTTATAGAACGTCTCCTTCTTTGTTAATTCTTCCTGTGTAAATGACACATGGTAGTCGAAATTAAAATCACTATCATAAGAAGAGACCCAATTAAAATCCCAGCCCATCCGTTTTTGGTATGCAGCTATCTTGTTGTATGGAGCCCGAGATACAGCAATCATAGTCACATCTCTTTGATTTAGATGTATGATTATTCTATTGAAGTTGTCGACCCAAAAGGAACAGCTTGGACATCCTGCATCCCAGCATGGACCAAACATAAAATGATAGACTATTAGTTGACTTCTTCCATCAAAAAGTTCTGACATAGTTTGTTTTCCATCTGGCCCATCAAAGACATACTCTTTATTAACTTGAACCCATGGTAGATCTCGTCTCTTTTGATTAAGTTGATCACGCAAAATGGTAAATTCCTTTTCTTTTGCTAGAAGATCTTTACGAACTTTTATCCATTCACTTTGTGAAACAATTTTATGATTATCCAAGACATCATTCTCTTTCTTATCGTTTCTCTCTTTTTGCACTTTTATCGACATTGGATATAGATAGAAAAGATATTATTTAAACATTTAAATAACTATAGAACTATTTGATTATAGTAATGACCGTGTCGCTTTGGAAAGCATTAGCGGAAGATAATAGAAGACGAATTTTGTTGCTACTAAGAGAACACGAAATGTATCCTACGGAGATAGCCAAGCATTTTGATACAACGTTGGCTGCTGTATCTACCAATTTAAGAATTTTGAAGGATGCGGATCTAATTAAAGAAACTAGAGAAGGACAGAAAAAAAGGTATTCAATTAATCCTAAAACAACTATGGAAATAAAAGATTTTTTTGATAAAATGTGGGGACATAGTCTCAACGATCTCAAAGAGTTTGTAGAGGAGAAAAGTAATAAGGAAAAGGAAAAGAAAAAGAAATGACTGATAAAGATTATGACATCATTAAAAAGGAAATAGTAATAAATGCATCAGTGGACAAAGTATTTTCAGCTCTAATTGATCCTGAGCAAATGACTCGGTGGTTTCCCAACATAGCGACCATAGAACCACGAGTTGGAGGAAAAATATTTTTTAGATTTTCAAAGGAAGTTACTAAAGAAAAAAAAGATCATGATGTAATTGGAATAATTATTAGTATTATCCCAAATAAAGAGCTATCTCATACTTGGAACTTTACAACAAAACCCGATTATAGTAAGGAAACTATTGTTACTTGGAAACTCAAACAGCTAGACAAGGATAAAACAAAATTAACTTTAGTCCATAGCGGGTTTACAAATGCAGATAAATTGCAATATGATAAACACAATGAGGGTTGGGATTGGTATGTCAAAAGACTTGAGAATTTTGTTGGGACTAGGATTAATGGGGGTAATGAATAATGAGTAATCTATATTTAAGACCGAAAATGTGAGAATTTCATATTCGATAGGTAAAATTGACTAGGACTATGTTTGGGACTTAAGTCCATCCATCTATCCAACCATCCATCCATCGATCATAGTCGGGCTTATCTAATATGTCATATGGTCAAGGGTATTGTCATGATAAAAATTTTACCAAATCTGATAATTCTTTATAAAAATATGTGATAATAAATCAAAAAATTTATTTCACTAGATTTATGACATCAATCCCGAAAGTAACCCTGGATCCTATGGTTGAATCCAAACTTCATCTCTTACTGCATTTCAATTTACAAATCCATTTGAAAACAATTAACCTGACCACATTCAGTTGATACAATGACTGCATAAATCTCAAATTAGAATAAATATTCTAATCTCCGCCATCGCTAAAGAGCACAAATAATAAATACAGGTAACAGTCCTCATCCGTGGGATATGGTTCAAGAATTAATACAATCACAGCATAAAGTAGCATGAAATCAAATAGAAATTATTAATTGATTTTTGATAATATATTGATCGCATTTATGAAACTAAAAGTGAACCAATTATTATTGTATCCCTCATCATTATCATTTTTTCCTCAGATTCTGTATCATAATCATTATTCACAGTTAGTGTACCATTATCCTTCGCAACCTACACCATCGCCATCACCGTCAAGGTTATTTGGATCATTGCTTTCAACCGGGATGTTCTTCTCATCAAAGTCCTTACAATCTAAATCCTTACCGTCATTATCCAATTGACTATTATTGATACCACTAGATCCTACATTGTCATCTTTATTATTATTACTACTACTGGTTGATGAACAGCCATATTCTTGTGCCCAATTTGAATCTGCAAATTCTGATACATCACAGAAATCTTGATAAACATCAGCAAAACCATTATCCAGTATAGCTTCATTAACGTTGACACCTTCACAATATACAACTGCAACTGTTCGACCATAGGTAAGTCCTTGATTATTATCTGGATCTACCTCTGCATTCTTATCCAAACATTGTTCTGTCATAAAATTTCTTGCTTCATCGAATCCTGATTCGTCTTTTTCTGGTGCATCTATAAGCGCAAGCCTTACTGTTATTGTTTCTCCCTCTGTTGTCGTTACATCAAGAGTATCTCCATCTATGACTTTTGTTACTGCTCCACTAAAGTTTGATGAAGACGTGGTCACCGAATCAGAATTTAAAGAAGTCGCCCAAACTTGATTTGAAAAGGTAATTGTTCCCAAAAAAACTAGAAAAACAAATATTCCCTCATAGAATAAAAAATGATGCAATACTGATTATTATTATGTTCGATATATAAATATACAAAAAATAGATGGGATTATTCCGTGTCTATTTGTTGCAATATTTTTTCAGGATGTGGAGTTGGTCTCAATTATGGTTATTAACGACACATTGTCTGAATTTTTGCTAGTCACATAGATATTACCATTGCTTGGGTTGTACTTCATATCTTGTGGATTTTCTTCTGCATCAATAGTATGAATCACTTTGTTGGTATCGCTGTCTATTACAAAGACTCTCCTACTTCCATCTGAGTTAGAAATAGAGGCTACGTAAATATTACCATTGCTTGTTGTACTTCATATCTTGTGGATTGTCTCCTGCATCAATAGTATGAATCACTTTGTTGGTATCACTATCTATTACGGATATATCACCTGAATTAGAGTTGGATACTTAGATATTACCATTGCTTGGGTTGTACTTCATATTCTGTGGAGACTCTCCCACATTGATAGTAATCACTGTCGATTGTGCCCATACTTTCCCGGTATTCAAAAAAACAGGAGGACAAAGTGATGGAGATCAAAAAAGCAATATAACAAATATATCTAGAAATTGTGTTTCTATCCGTCAATCCTCCTTTTTTTTCCAGCCATCACATAAAAAGATTGATAAATTTTTTATACACTTTTATGAAATTTCTGTTCTTTGTATGAATCTTGCTATCTTACGGATGCTTTTACATGAATTTATACAATTCAAAACCGGTAGGATGATGTGAAATAAATTAATTTATGAATCGAATCAAAAACGAGTGATCCAGAACTATACTTCAAGGTTTATGATTTAGATGGTATCTATAAGACATGTTAGGTCTGAGTTTCCTACCTGAATATATGCAAATGGATATGTCAGCTTTCTTATCATTTTCGGAAATCTCCTAAATATATTATCTTTCCTAGTTTCGTTCTTTGGTCAAAAATTTAAGTCTAAAATAGTTATGTCATCATTTAGCATAATAGAATCAAATAATTTGAATTAGACAAATATCAAAATTTTTGATACTTCAAGCCAGAAAAAAAGTAATTTCATATTTAGATCCGTAAAAAATACTTGGTTCTTCATTGTTCTGGTCCTTTCATCAATAGTTTATCAATCTCTTCTGGTTTAGGTTCAGCTTTAAACCCTGTCTTATTCCTTGTACTCTAATGATGTTAAAGGTTCAAAATAATCCATTATTATTCGGTTCTGGATAGATTTTGATGAAGTTTGCCCCTTCCTTGACGGATTTTTACTAGATCCTTCGTAGTTACATTACCATCGTATTCTGTAGGTTGAATACATAAGATATGTAAACAATATGACTGAATCAGTTGATACCATTCTTTTTGGGACGAAAAATGGTCGATGACTTTATTTCATATTGGACTGAAGTGATGAACAAACCTGATGACCCGATGAATGCAATAGTTAAAAAAATGATTGAAATTCCGAAAATTGTATTCACTAAAACAATATACAAATCTAGATGGATAAATACAGATATTGCGACAGGTGACCCCAAAGACGAAATTACCAGGTTGAAGAACCCAAATGGCGGGGATATCCTAGTTTACGGTGGTGTCTCGTTCGATTCCTCTTTGATTAAGGATGTAGCAATCGGAAACGGCGATACTATATTCAAAGATCTACCTGATCGAATCAATAGGTTTTGACTGTGGTTTAGTTTTGCTCCACTAGGAGGTAAAGAAAAATTGAAAATAAGATACCTGAGTAAATAAATAGAAAAATCCGTGTCTTATTTTTTATTTATTAATTCCTTTTTTCTTGAAAGAATAAGAACTTAATACTATTAGATGTAAGAATTAAGCAAGATGAAGGTTGGGACTCAAATCCATACTTTATAATCACGAAATCCTATATTAAGAATTCACTCTATAACATGTCGCATTTCGGAAATGGGTGTATAAATCCAGTTATTTCCTTGCCAAATTCAATAGTAAATCCCTAGATCTTTAGATTTTCTTCATTTATTATATGGTCTACTAAACACGTAATCATCGTGGCAACTTCTGATGTAAGGTACGATCCAACTGCTTGCTGAAGCCTGTATCTCTACCTCTTAGACTTGCCAGTGGACTGTTCATCCCATCGGTTAAAGTTGCTAATACGTAATCATCTTGCATCTTTATGTACTCTGTACTGTGTTCAATAATACCGCGAATGTTGTTATATAGCGGATTGAAAGTTCTTGCTAGGATCTATATTTTGATTCTCCTCTTACCGTGTCTTTAAAAGATGAAATACGACGACGACGACATCGTCTGTAGTCTGTCGACCTTCAAATCGATTATGATAAATGGAGAAGACATGATTGCTTAAAATTCTAAAATATTATGACAATTAACCATATGGGTATTTTATTTAAATATAATTGCGCGATATATAGTTAATATATGGTAAATTAATTCACCTTTTGTGTCTCAAGTGACACGATCTATTCATTAAAAGATAAAACTTGTCAACGATTAATCGGATCACTATAATATTATAAGTTATTCTATTTAAAGTCCTGAATTTTAAGAATCTGAGTTTCTTTATTCTTCCTTTTGAATATTGTTCAAATTCACTCAGCTTGAATACGTAAATACCCACTATTATTAAATGGCAATATGCACATATTGATGATATAATTCATACACGAATTATCCTTCTTTGGGTAATGATTAGATTCAATGAATCTAGGAATGTATAATCCATTGCAATTCGGACATTTCATCCCTAAAGTAATTGTTATCTGATATTAAAATAATTGTCATTTGGATGGCTTTTATATTAACCCACAGGGGTCTATTGAGGAGGAATCTGACTGCTCATTACAGGTTATTTGAAGTATGATTGATTCATCTCAAGTAGAAGGAATGATAACTTTATTTCCATATTAATAAACTATTATACGATTCTCGGTTTCTAAAATGATAATAGCTTTTATGTATGCTCTAGTCCCCATTTTATCGATGAACAAAGTTAATAAAATTTCAAATTTTCATATACTTTTAGCTATTGTGAGTATGTTAGTACTATCTGGACCCATTTCTTTTGCTTTTTCAAGCGATGTATTTGCGCAAACAAATTCTACTGATGGTATTGATGTACAGCCAAATATTAA
>WHSX01000118.1 GCA_009379865.1 Candidatus Nitrosocosmicus sp. | reverse complement strand
TTTAGCGGCATTAAAGCAACTATCATCGAGGGGGATTCAGTCAGTATTGATAGAAGCTGGATCCGCTGTAGGAACAAAGAACGTTTCTGGTGGTATACTATATTCAAAGAATCCTAAAACTGGTAAGGTTTATAATGTTGATGAAATCTTTGAAAATTTCCTAGAGGAAAAACCTTGGTAGAGACAAATTACAAAATATATTCTAAATTGTGTATCTAAAGACAAAGTCTTGTCAATTGATTTGACAGATTCCCACGACTATCAATCTAATTTTGGCTGTTCTGTTTTATTAAATAAATTAAACACGTGGTTTGCCAAACAATCATTGGAGACCGCAGAAAAAAATGGTGGAGGTATCATAAGCGGAGTTCATGTCAGAAATATTAAATGGGATGAGGAAAACGGTAAAACAATTATCGAGACAGACGAATTAGATGATTTTGAAGCTAAAGCTATAATCGCTGCTGACGGGGTGAATTCAGAGATTGCAGAAATTACGGGAGCTCGGAAAAAATTTTCACCCTCAGAATTATATCAGGGGGTAAAGGTTGTTATAAAACTACCAGAAGAAATAATAGAAGAAAGATTTAGTCTAAGTCCTGGGGAAGGAACAGCCCATATTTTTGCTGGCGACGTAACTCTCGATCACATAGGGGGAGGTTTCTTGTATACCAATCTCGATTCTTTGTCTGCTGGAGTTGTATATCATTATGACTCTTTAATTTCAAATCCAACAGGGCCAAACAATCTAGTAAACGCACTACTAAATAATCCATTTGTCAAAGAATATATCAAAGATGATGTAGCCTTAGAGCCCTATCCAGACAAAACCTTATCTAAGATGGAACAATTACGCATAAAATTTGCAGTCAATAAACTGATCAAAAAGTGGGAGAAATTGAGATTTGATTATTACTCACAAGAGGGGAAGAAAAGATTTCTTGAAGATGAGGAATTCAATTCTATCGAAGAAGCAAAGTCAAAAATAGATGCTATTCACAAGGAATTGCTTGAAAAATATAATACAAGATTTGAAACAGATTATGTAGAATTAGAGTATAGTACAAAATTAATTCCAGATGGAAAACGCTGTAGAATGAAAAAACCCTATATCAAAAACATATTATTCATAGGCGATGCTGCAGGAAGAGGTCTATTCATAGGACCACGAATCGAGGGATTAAATGTAGGCATCGATGATGCAGCAAGAGCATCTGACGCAATAAACCAAGCGTTTGAGAAAAATAATCTTGATATTACCTCAAACTACTTGGGTGAACTTTATTCACAGTCTGTCCAACAAAGTCCTTACACAATGGATATGAAGAGAATAGACAAGCATTATATCAAAACAATAATCGATGCTGCAGGCAAGCAAATTCCGCCCCAAAAAATAGGCAAGTATGGATTACTTTTTAAGTTGTTTCTAAACGATAAATTAAGAAATGTTTCTATTGACATTGTTAATAAAATAGGATACAATAATATGTTATCCCTAATAGAATCAGAAGAGACATACATAAATACTCCAATAAATATCGCCAAAAAACTCGGTACTAAAACCATCTCTGAATATTCAATATCTATTCCAGAATTATCTCAGCGGATATCGAGTTTGAGTTACAATGATGATCCACAAAGTCATATCAAAATAACAAACTCAAGGAGCGAATTTATGAAAAAAATGGTTACACTCTGTCCAACTAAATGCTATAGTCTTGAAGGAGAAGATGTGGTTTTACAACACGAAGGTTGCATAGAATGCGGTACCTGTTCTCCAGAGACAGAATGGAGACATCCCAAAGGTGAAAAAGGGATACAATACAAGTATGGATAAATAAAATACAAATGTTGTGTTGATGCGCCATACAACTTATCAATCTTTAATTTTTTACCTTTGATTTAATGTCCCAAAGATGTTCAACTAGGTATCCAAAATATTTATTAATTGATTATTTTTCAACTATAATGTGTTTTGAAAAATAACTCTTGTCGTCGAAATTCTTGTACAGAATTCTGTATTCTCTTTTCTCCGTTATTCTTATTTGAATATTATGAGGTTTGTAAATAAAACGACAGATAAATAAATGCGAAAGGTCAAAAAATATATGAAGTATTTAAGAACTTTTAAATATTGTCACCTGATTTGCTATTAAACCCAAAGTCCCCAAGCTCGATCCATTCATGCTTTATTATGCTCCATATGTCGTCAGCAAGTGGTCCGTCATTCTCATCTTGTCTTACAAAATATTTGTATGGAATCCATCCATATCCTTTATCTCCTCAGTCGGGTCCCCAAGAATTCTTAAATAAAAAGCATCCATTTTCTTTATTATCATTGTATCCAACTAATGTAATGGCATGTCCTCCTATAACCGATTCTTCATTCCTTGGATACAAAATTAGTCCACCATTTGTTGAAGCTTGCTCATAGGATTCAAACACGGTAAAACCTGTCCCCAAAGCAAATCCCCTTTGTATGTAATTTTTCATTCGGTCTACTAATTGTGAGTTTGATGGTAATCCCTTGTCAAGCCTAAAATATTTTGCAACTTGAAAAGACTGGGCAAAACCAGTATTAAGTATGTCTGGAATATTGTCAAAGTCTTCGATAATATAAGGGTAATACGCCTCTGGTGGGGCACCATAAATTACTAATGCACCAAGAGCGCTTCTAATATATGCTCCAGTGTCTCCTGTTAAATGCATAAGCCAGCGTGTCGTTTTGTAGATGAACAATCGTGATAATTCTATGTAATTGCCGTGTCCTCTCTTACTCATGTACTCATACATGCTTGCAGCCATATTTGCTGTACAACTCCCAAGACTGCCATGATCCTTAACTGGAGAACAATATGATCTGTTGTCTATTTTTGATGGTGTTCTTTTATTAGAAGTTCCTTTAGTTTGCAATACAGATTTTATCTTTTGTGCGGAGTTTGTTTCTTTTACAAGATGTTTTTCTGCTAATAATTTTTCCTCTACGGTGCTGGGACCATAATCCCTAATTGAAGGATAGTCCTTCATCCACCCGAATCCCTTTATCCTATAACCCAAGTCCGGCATAATTCTATATAACTAGTAAATGATGACATAAATCTTTTCGATGCGCTTCATTTTTTTTTGATTTAAGATGCTTTTGTCTATGCTCATGATGATCCTTCATCCTTCCTTATTGATCTTTTAGATAAATAGTAGAGTGATGTAGAGAAGATTCAAATAAAAAGTGTCCAATTTTTTTCATGTATATCTATTTCGAGTCAGAATGGAAATATCGTTAAATTTGATTCCCACTTTGGAAATGTTAATTAACCAAAGGGAATATTCAGGTTCATGGCAAGAGGAATTGCACTAACAATAGGTCTTAATTCAGTAGACCCAAAACATTATGCAGGCTGGTCGGGAGAACTTAACGCCTGTGAGGCAGATGCAGAAGATATGGCAAGTATTGCTAATGCGCAGCAATTTCAAACAGAGACCTTGTTGACAAAAGATGCAACCATTCAAAAGGTGACTGACAAAATCCGTAACGCTTCAAAGGAATTACAATCAAGAGATATTTTTTTATTAAGCTATTCAGGACACGGTGGACAGCTTCCCGATCTAAATAATGATGAGCCCGACGCAAACGATGAAACTTGGTGTCTTTATAATGGGGAATTAGTAGACGATCAACTATATTCTTTACTTGGGGAATTTAGTGACAACGTACGAATCTTGGTCTTTTCTGATAGTTGTCATAGTGGGACAGTCATCAAAGTGGCATATTTTTCTGACAAAATTGATATGGTAAATACAAATATCGATTCTGCAGGTAGGCGATTTCGCTTTCTTCCAGCAGGGGTGGCACTTCGGACATATAGAAAAAATAGAGATTTCTACGATAGTGTGTTGAAAGATGAAAAATTAAAAAATTCTGCTGACACAGTTAAAGCCTCTGGAATGTTAATTTCTGGATGCCAAGACAATCAACTTTCCCTTGATGGTGCTTTCAATGGTCTGTTTACCTCGTAAGTTTTAAAGGTTTGGAAGGACGGTTCATTTGACGGTGACTACCATACATTCCACAAGGAAATATTGAATCGTATGCCCCAAACACAATCGCCCAATTTATTTATGATCGGACAAAAGAATTCAAATTTTGAATCACAAAAACCCTTTACTTTATAGGTTAGAATGTACTACTGAATCATTGAACAAATTCTCCGGTGGCTTTTTTATTGCCATTCTATTTTTATTATTAATTTTGACTTTTAACCAGGGTTGATTTGTGATGGATACTAAATAATCTTTATTCATAACTCTGAAGATATCTTTGTAATTTTGTTAACCCTGTCTGAGTTATTTTAAAATTGCATTTGTTCTAAAACATATTATATTACAAAAAAATCTAAACATGAAAGTAGTAGTAAATTTGATACTTTAATACGTACCAAACTTTTATGAAATCAAGGAAAAAAGCGACAATGCTTCTTCTAGTTATTTATCTATCTAATTGAATCATCAACTCAGATGAGGCATATCAAATGGGATATCATTGGCGAGTCAATAATTGGATGCTTAAGAATGAACAAAGTATTCACATCAGGAAATCTGTTTGAGTAACTGCTAACATGGACGGCTTAATTCTAGGGTGAGCATATAATTATAATCAGGGAAAAATATCCAATTTTGGGAAAGCGATACAACCGACCCAAATAGCATGTATGAACCAATAATTATTTTTGCCTGTAATTATCTCGAGATCTTAAAAGTTTCTATTTTGTGATTGAAGTGGAATAGAAATATTTCATGAGAGACGATAATATAGTAATATAGAATGCTATACAACTAAGTTAAAGCGCTAGTTGTAAAGAAAATACAAAAGATAAATAAATATGTTACTAACTAGTTGATATTCACATCAAACTTTTGCTAAACCTCGCTATATTTCTCACTCATCTCATCTCATCTAAATCCTGAATTAAAAAATGTATGGTCTCTCCCGATTGGAAACATCTTTTTGACATTTCCTATTTTCTATTTACCGATGTTTGATTAGATTTGCAAATAAATCCTTCACAATGGTAACTGTGAAATGATTTGACTATTAAGGGAATTAATTTACCTAAACAATCGAGTATATGGGTCATACAAGGAAGTAAAGCTATATCTAGACATCAAATATGAGATCTAGCATATGTAATATTTTAAGACAATTTTTGACTCAATATTTAATAATTGACAAATAAAGATGTTATAATCTTATCATTTGTAAATAAATATAGGGGACAAGCTTATCTTTTTTTGACGATGTCATGTAACAATGCAAGTAGAAAAATTTTATAAAAATTCTGAATTGGATGTGGTAAATGAATTAAAAAGATCAGGAATAAAATGGGTACGGCTAAATTTCTGTGATCCTTTTGGATTTCTACATCAAATATCTGTAAACAGTAGTGAAATAACGGAGGATGCATTTAAGCAGGGATTACCAAGACTGGATGGTAGTTCCATAAAAGGATTTAAAGAAATATATGAATCAGACATGCTGCTAAAACCCGACCCTTCCACCTTTGCAATCTTGCCAGACTTTTTTGACAAGAATAATCATAACAAGAGAAATTATTCTTACCCATCAATGGCTGCACGTATGTTTGTCGATATTTATGATGGCTTTGGAGGTAAAAGATTTACCCGAGATTGCAGATATATAGCACAAAAGACTGAAGAATTCTTAAAGACCCAAGGTTTTGAGAAAAGTTACTGGGGACCAGAACTAGAATTTTTTATATTTAATAAAATATCTTTACTTCCAACTCCTATGTCTTCAGTAAATTGTTCAGGTGGATCAGGATACTCGATAGAATCTGGGGAAGCACCCAGGAATAATTCCAGCGGCAACGATTATACTATTCCTTTTAAAGGGGGATATTTTCCTGCACCCCCAGCCGATAGTTTAACTGATTTAAGAGATGAAGTGTCCGAAACACTCCAAGAATTTTTTGGAATAAGAGTCGATGCACATCATCATGAGGTTGCGACAGCAGGACAATGCGAAATTCAGATGGTGTATGACGATCTTACTAGAATGGCTGATAACGTTATTACCTATAAGAAGACCGTAAAGGAAGTAGCTGCTAAACGTGAAATGATCGCAAACTTTATGCCTAAACCTGTAGCCCTTGATAATGGTTCAGGTATGCATGTAAGCCAGAGTTTATGGACAAAAAAGAAATACGGGCATGATGTAAACATGTTTTTTGATCCCTCTGACGATTACGCAGAAATAAGTCAAACAGCACATTACTATATCGGAGGCTTAATCGATCACGCTAGGTCACTTTGTACTTTCACAAATCCAACTACTAATTCATACCGAAGATTAGTACCTGGATATGAGGCACCAATTAATGTAGCTTGGAGTAAAATGAATAGGTCCGCAAGCATCAGAATTCCAGCCCATTATAAAAATATGGAGAAGCAAAAAAGAATAGAGTATAGGACACCTGATCCTAGTTCAAACATTTACCTAGTAGAGTCGGCGTTGTTGCTAGCCGGTCTTGATGGAATCAACAAAAAAATATCTCCTCCAGACCATATAGATAAAGATATCTACAAACTTACCGAGCAAGAAAAAAGAGATTCTGGAATCAGAAAATTGCCCACATCTCTATTAGACGCTATAGAATCCTTAGAATCAGATAAAGATTTCTTGAACCCTGTATTTGCAGACGACTTTATTGAAATGTATTGTCAGGTCAAAAAGGATGAATATACAACAGTAGCTGCTATACCTTCGCCAAGAGAATTCTATATGTATGGGAATGTATAAGTTAATACATGTCATATCCTAAAGATGTATTAGAAATCAAGAGGAATCTTCTAAAAGAAGCCTCTACTACCTCACTTGTTTCTAAGAAGGGTAATTTCAACTCTTTATATTACGATCAGTCAAAAATTATCTTAGATGCAAGAAAAGCATTTGACGGTCTTATTCCTTATTCAGGACTAGGTGCTAATTCCACAAATGATTATTTTTCATCTATCGATCTCATCGGTGGAACTCTTAAATCAGATTCTGATTATAGTAAAGTCGATCTATCATTAACAATTGGAGGCCGTTATTCAAACAGAAAAATAACCACAAATGTACCTTTTTTTGTATCTGGTATGAGCTATGGTTCATTGAAACTTCCTGCAAAAATAGCATTGCATCTGGCATTAAATCAACTTGCTGAAGATGGGATAAGAGTAATAATGAATACTGGTGAAGGAGGGGCATTACCTTGGGAAATTCATGATTTTGATAATGGTGATACCAATGTCACAGAATATGTATCTAGGCTACTTAAAGAACACAATTTAGACAGCATAGATAGAAAACAGCTATTTCGCAGAAATTATCCATTGGTGGTTCAGTATGCATCAGGACGATTTTGGAAGGACCCTAACTACTTACTTAATGCAGATGCAATAGAAATCAAGATAGGACAAGGTGCAAAAATAGGGCATGGTGGATTATTGCCTGGTTCTAAAGTGACAGAATTAGTGGCAGAAAACCGTGGTATACCTCCTTATAAATCGGCTCACTCACCTTCAAGACATTTGGATATCTTGGGACCCGAAGATCTGGTTGCAAAGATTCTTGAATTAAGAGAGATAACTAACTGGAATGTTCCGATAATTGTAAAGGTGGGGGCATCAAGAGTTCCTGATGATATTGCAATAATACTCAAATCTTATGCAGATGCCGCTGCTATAGATGGTTACGTAGGAGGGACTGGTGCTGCTCCTTGGGAGATTCGAGATAGTATCGGTATAAATACAATACCGGCGATTAGGTTGGCAAAAGACGCAATGGATAATTATTATTCAAAGGGGGATATAGATGAGTTTAAGCTTATCGCTCATGGTGGTATTTGGGATTCAAAACGGATTGCAAAATGCATTGCTCTTGGATCAAATGGAGTGGGTATAGGTACGGGATTTCTAATATCTATGGGATGTACCCTAGTTCAAGATTGTTATACCAATAGTTGCCCAGCAGGATTAACTGGTTCTTATGAAAAGCTGAATATACAATCTAGTGTAAAGCAAATAGTTAATTATATTAAGGGAACAAGGATCGAGCTTCAAAATATTGTGGGTTATATAGGAAAGAAAAGAATACAGGATCTCAACAAAGGGGATCTTGTCGCTACTGATGAAATATCAAATATGGTATCAGGATTGTCCACAACCGATAAGAATTACTATAGAAGGATAAGAGGCAAGATAAGTGAGTGTATGGAGAAAAACCTGAGATAGAGATGGATAAAAAATGAATATCAAGGAAAAATTTATTATACGATCTTCTATTTTGGAATTAGCAGAAACAGGGCTTCCTCGTGATATTTCCATAGATGATAAAATAAGACTTGAACAAAAAGATGGAAATAGAGTAAAAAATGGAAACCTATGGGATTGTATTACCGCATTAGGTGCACAACTGTCGCGGCCACCATATGATCCCTATAGGGAGATAATTGACACCGATATATCTATAGGTCGAAAACAATGTCTACATAAAGTCATCCTATCTATGCCGTTGATAATTTATGATAATGACGAGCTATTAGATGGAACAGCATTAGAGTCTCTTTACATTGCCTTGAATAGGCTCAAGACCTTTGACCACACAAATTTAGGGCTAATTTCAGAAAAGACAGTGGGAAATAGAAAATACTCTCATTTTAGAAGAATAAATGAAAGGACAGCAGCAGCAGCAGCAGCATTAGCTGAGGGGGATTATGACGCCGAAGGACTGGTATTTCAATGTAACGATGAAAAGTCCTTACAATTTCTAAGTGATATGAGGAAAGAATTTGATGGGCCAATCCTTGTTGAGGTAGACGATTCTTTTGAAAGATATCTTGAACCATTGTTAGATGCAGGAGCTGATGGGATTATTGCACATACTATCAAAATAATAAATAAATCAAAATATAAAGAAAAACATGCAATAAAAGTTATACACGATATAAGATGCGCAATAAACCAGTACTATGCTGGAGAGGAAAATGATGGTGCAGTATTAGTGGTTGCAGGAGACGTTAATAATACG
>WHSX01000117.1 GCA_009379865.1 Candidatus Nitrosocosmicus sp. | reverse complement strand
AGGAGATCCCGTTTGTACACATACAATGTATGGTGAAACAGAGGAAGAATTAATGGAAAATGCAAAGAAACATGGCATAGAAGTTCACGGCTATACAGAAGAGTCGTTCCAAGGAGAGATGGCAAAGAATTTAGAAAATTTTAGAAAACTAATAAAAACTACTTGATTTTTTATCCTATATCTTTTTCAAGTTAAATTAGACTATTCTGTTGATATATAAAGAGAGAACTAAAACTAGTTCAGTAAGTCCGATGTTTACGATTAGTTTTTTTTTGGTTAGGTTTCAATAAAAATGAATGAAATATCCAAAAAGCATAGGGATCTAAAAAAAATTATCTTTGAAAACTAAAAGATTATTGGTTTAGTGACAGCGGTATGGTGATATCGGTTTATTCTAGTTTCTTTGCGTAGTCTCCCATTCCAGTAAAGTCTAACGAAACACAAGGTTCATCCCCAACTACCCATGCATCATGTCCTGGTGGTATTACCGCCGTATCTCCTGGTCCTCCTTCAATTTCAGTACCATCATCCATCCTAACTTTCATTCTTCCAGAGATTATGACTGATGTATGCGGAGCCTGACAACTATCTGTTTTAACCAGTGGTTTTACACATTTTCCCCAACTCCAACCTGGTTCAAATGTTGCTCGACCAATTATGACGGTGCCAAGATTCACAATCTCTACCTTTCCCTTTTCAAATGTTCTCACTTCATCAGGAGAGTCAAAACTTTTTGTAAATATTTTTGCTGTTGACGACATTTTTATTCTCAAAAGGACATAGTAATAGTTTGATTATAAACATTGTATATTCCGATGAAAATCTTTTTTTCTTTTTACTTGTAGATATAATTTAATTATCTTGAAATCGCTCTATATGTTCCACATTATCCACACTATATTAAAGCATTTTTCAATGTCCGTTCCGAACATTAGAAATAAGACCAAAATTTTTTATTTTTATGGCATCACCTAGGGCCATAAAATATTATTGATGCGCCCCCAAGAACGATAATTCCTCCAATAATTTCAAATTTATCGGGTCTTTTCTTATCTACTATCAAACCCCACATAATCGCCATCACCACAAATATGCCACCATATGCTGCATATACTCTACCAAAATTTGACGGTTGGAGTGTGGGAATAATTCCATACAAAAAAAGAACTAGTCCTCCAATCAAACCGTATGATATTTTTTTTCTTTCCCTTATCCATTGCCATACCAGATATCCTCCTCCAATTTCTGCAATGGCAGCAATTACAAATAATCCAAAAGTGGAGAAGATGAAGATAAAATTATAGTCAGTTTGAGGAATTGATTCCAATTTTTTCTCCTTCTTTGCGTGGATAATAGAAAATGATGATAACTCCTATAATTGCTATTATAGTTCCAATAATATCATAGATATCAGGAACTACTCCTTCGAAAAAATATCCCCAGAAAATTGCCATTATGATAAAGATACCTCCATAGGCTGCATAGGTTCTATGAAAATGAGCCTTCTGAAATGTTGGGATTACACCGTAGCAGAATAAAACAAATCCCCCTAAAACCCCAAAAATCCAACCATAACTTTCCCTCAACCATAACCAAACAAGATATCCCCCTCCGATTTCACATAGGCCCGCAAGGAAGAAAAAAAACAATGAATATAAAATTTCATTATACTTTATCAATCAAATCATAATAACCCACCTAGGATAAATCACTTATTCGGTGACCATTTTCTCCCGCAATCTAGCAAATTGAAAATAGATTCAGTAAGGTCTTCCCTTTTAGGAGAAAGTCGGTATTCTGACCTGGACGGGATTTCAGGGTATTAATGTCTTATCCATACAGCATTCCGTTCGTTGTTTGTATTAGGATTAAAACACCGAATTAAATGAGATTGAGTGTAATGTTAAAGGATTCGATGGATATCTCAATATTTGTGATTTGAAAAGAAAATTCTCTGTACAATAAGCAGTAGCGGTAGTAATGTCAAATCCAAACATGAATTTGGAAATGATTTTCTGTTTCTAATGATATACAGATTTGTATTTAAATACAATTATTAAAGTAAACTAAATGTTTTCCGAATTGCACCGTAAGACTACATAAGCCAACTAGACTACTTGCACTTTATGAATAGTAATGAAGCCATTATCACCTATGATTTGTTTTAATGGTAGTAACAATGGCTCTATCTTTTCTTCTTCATCTATTGTTTCGATCATCATTGGTTGGTTTATCATTAATCCTTCTAAATGAACTGTTGATTTTCCCCTTCTGCCAAATCCATCCACCCCTAGCCAGACTATTGCGCCTAAAACCTTTGCTTTCATCAGAAAATCAATAATAGTTTTTTCCAGTCTTTTTCCATTTATTTCATCGTTTTTCTTTATCCGAATGTTTAAACAAATCATTTCCTTTAAGGTCATATCTATAAAACCACTATTGTAGTAATTGAATTATTAAGATTCTTCCACCATACAGAGCCAAAAAGGAAAAGCCTACATTCGCTATAGTATTGATCATCATGTTTAGAATTTGTTTGTTTTCTATTAGTACTATATTTTCTAGAGCGAATGAAGACATGGTAGTGAGAGAACCACAAAATCCGATTGCTATTAGAAAGGAATACCTTTGGTCTAAATTCCAGTTGACTAATAAAACTGAAAAGATACCCAGGATAAAACTTCCTATGATATTTACTATTAATACATTTGAACCGATTATTCCTAATATCAATGGGAAAGAGGTAATTTTGTATCTGATATAGGCGCCTAAGATTGCACCGACTGCCAACAAAATAAACTCTATACCTTTCATAATTTTAATAGATTTCATAGTATACTTTATCTTTTCTTGCATCTGAAATTCAAAAATTTAACAATGATTCTGAGAAATTAAAGCCATTATCAACCAGTCTTCTTAAAAAAGTATACAAGTTATCAAATTTTATAGTAAAAGTGCAATCTAAGTCAGGATTTAGTCTATTATCTGAATTTACTCCAATTGAGATATCAGATTTTCTAAAAGCAGGGTTATCATTTTCTGAATCCCCAAGGTATATTATTTTGCCATGGTACTCTGATTTTTCAAACAGTTTGGAAACAACAAAGTCAAATGCATTTCCCTTATTTAGTATAGTAACGTATACATCAATAAAGGGATGAGTAGAATATTCCTGGATAAAAAGATGTTGAGTATAAAAGTCTAATTTTTCTTTTGATATATTGCTTCCTCTTTTTTGTCGAGCATTATTTAACACAATAGACATTGATTCGTTGACAATCTCTTTGTATTTCTCCTTATTAACCATCCACGTAGAATTATGTCTCCAATCTACTGTGATTCCACCTAGTAGATTTTCGCCTTTTAGAAACTTTTTTTCAATATTTATTTTTTTGTAGTTTTTTTCAATATAGGCTGCAATTTCACTCAAGATATTAGAGTTGATTGTTAGTATCTCATGGTCAAAAGTAGAAATTCTATCCGTTACAATAACATCTTCTAATAATAATTTTTTATTGTCATGAGAAATATTTTTGTCTTGTACAATTTGTTTTCCATCACTTAAAATAAACGTTTCTAAACCTAATATACAAGACAATATTTTTGCAAATTTTTTGGTTTTTGGATAAATGAAATTAAAGTCTTTGCTGGTTATGATGCTTATTGGTATAGTTGAAGAAATCTCGCAGAGTATATTTTCAAGGGAGTGGGGAATGAATTCGGACCTATTGTAATCATATTTTATGTCAGGTGTCGGACACAGAGTTCCATCAAAATCAGTTAGAATTGCGGCTACTCGTCCCATTCTTGTTTCTATAATAATAGCTCACTGAAACTAAAAAACCTTTTAACATATTAATTTCGAATGATTATTACATATTTAAGAGCACTGTTGTAAATAATATCGTTACTATATTGGATATCTGGTTCATGGGAAATCATGAGGAATCCAGCGTGGTATGATACCATGGGTTACATAGTTTGTAACGCCCTGATATGTATTTAATGTGGATAATCCTAGAACATTTTAAAATTGGACGTATCAACATTTTCGATAACAACTATAAATGAATTTTCTAGAAATGAAAAGCAAAATATCTCAGATGCTGGATATGCGTATATATGAAGCTATGGTAAAAGCAGCAATGATTAGAATAACCAATTTATTGGTACTTTTGATAGTGGCCTTATCTATTTTACCTGCTACCGCATCTATGTATGCTAGCGGGTCTACCGATATTAACGATGCATCAGATAGTGATACTTCTGACAATAGTGACGGCTCATCAGATAGTGAGTTGAGTGAGAATACGTTCGCATCAGATAGTGGGACTACAGCGAGTAACAATACTGGATCTGTACAACAGCAGAGCGCAGATTTTGAAAACACTATCCTAAATATCCACAACCAGGAGCGTGCTGCAGTTAATGTTCCAGCCCTTTCGTGGAGCAACAGCATAGCCGCCGATGCCCAGAATTGGGTTGACCACATTACCACTCTTGGGCTGGGTCCAAACGATTTAGCACCCCACGCATCATGGGAACAAAGAAACGGCCAGGGTGAGAACTTAGCATTGGGCAGCATGGGTTTCTTTTCGCCGGCAGGGGGTGTCCAGATGTGGGCCGCCGAAAAGTCGAATTATGACGGTCACCCGATCAGCCAAAGCGACTTTGCTCCAGGTGTTCCGATGATAGGACAATACACACAGATGGTTTGGAAGGACACGACACAGATTGGTTGCGGGATCGCAAGTGATGCTGGTCAAACCTATTTGGTGTGCCGCTACAGCCCATCGGGTAACTTTATGGGACAGACTCCGTTTTAGGCAAGTGGGCCGATTTAAAGGCAATAAGTTGCGCACAATACCCAGTCCCAATTTATTTGGAGATTATTTCCAGGTAAGGAAAGATTGGAAAAAGATCCTATTACAATGACTTGCGAAATGGATTCATATTGGCATTCTAAAAATAAATTCAACTCACTTTTTTTGCTTTTTCAGTTATAAAGTACCAGATTTAATTGTGGTGAGTTGGGACCTAGTTACTAAAATAATGAGATGGTTCGGTAGGATCAAGTTCCCTATATAACAAAGGTTCGGTAATATGTTAAACAAATTTGGTCTGATACAATACTCAACTTGGAACCCTTCAATTAACCTTAACTAGACAAACATGAAATAGACAAAAATAAATGATTTATTTAGAGCTCGAGTTGTAATTAAAGTATCAGTTGTTTGATCTGTATCTATTAGTCTCTCGAACAAGTTTATATCCCAGAGTTAGAAATAGCATTCAGTTTTACATTGCCTTCCATTGGTCCATCATAGAGTAATCATTTCAACTTTTTCTATATCAAATTTCTCAAGCATAAAATCAAATTGAAAAGTAGTAAAGACTCGATTTTATTACTTTAAAAAGTTCAATAAGAAGAGGCGGAACACCATTAATTGATACTAACTCAGCGGTCAGTACTCATCATACAAGTCAATCTATCTTTTAGTATCTTCGGACTGCTTATCAGTTTTTCTAATTTTTGCAAATACTAGTGAGGCAAAGCCGCCTGCAAATCCTCCTGCAATAATGCTTATGGGTTGGCCATATACGCCCCAAAACTCCTTGAACTGTTCATCAAAACTAATCGGAGGTGTAACAGTAACTGTCAAATTCATTGATGGATTAGTTACATAGCCAAATGTGGGATATTTTTTAGACGCTTGAAGATTGGGATTCATGACTCCACTCTCATTGTGATTTGATGTAGGCTCCTCAGAATCAAGAGTCGTTTCTATAAATAATGAAGCGGTGAAGGGAATAGTATAGAATCCTATAGGTGTTTGTGGAGACACACTTATCTTAAATAATGGAGGTTGAATTCTTTCGATAGATACATGTAAGCCGCTAGAGTTAAACTCGGAACCGACATCATTGCTGCCTTTATTAAAAGTGATCTCAGTAACATTACTAGAAAAGGTTGAAAAGATATTAGCAGGAACTAGTAGTTGTTCTCCTTGTCTTATCACTATATCATTTGGAGATGTTACCATGGTAATGGAAGATGGAGGAACCCCAACCCAATCTGTAAAATCGCTAACTTCATTTGTTTTGAAAGAATCTGTAGTGTAGAATAATATACCATATCCTCCGGGATTATCAATAGAACTTAAATTCAGGTTAAGTTTAACATATCCTGGTCCTATGGTGGGCCCACCAAAGAATTCGGTATAATTTGTTTTAGAATGTAAAAGTATTTGACTGCCTGTTGAGGATAATTGATAAAGATATTCACTCCATTTTCCGTTAACCGATTCAATATAATAATTGTAATCTGCTCCATTATATCCAGTGTTTATGTTATAACTAGCGATTTTGATAAGCATACCATAACTAATCCTTTTAAATGGTTGGTTGTAGATGGAAGCATTTTCAGAATCTGATCCTAACCAAAGTGTGGCCTTCAAAGTTTTTCCATCGCTAAGATAATCTATTTCCAATAGATCGCTATGATTGGATTTTAGATTCATACTGTCATTACCAAAAGTTTGAGTCCAATCATTCCCCTGATCATTAAGGGCTTGGGGTTCAAAAGCAGGCGATACGGCAAAACTTGTGGGAAAATAAGTGCAAAGAATAAAGAAAAATAATAGTAATAGAATAGTAGTAAAACTACAGGAACCAAATATTGAAAAGGGTTTTTTCATAGAATGCAAATATTGTAATAACTTCCTACATATTGCAAATTAATTCACATATAAATAAGGATTTATCATACTTCAAAGGTAATTATACAAAAGACAGATACAAGTATAAGAAAAATCATGTTTGAAACAATCTGGATGTTATTGTAATATTTAACTTAAAGTCACTTTGATCGAATAAATTTTTTTGATCTTACCCCGATGCGGTCTCTTTGATTTCGAAAATTAAAATCGAGTCAAACTCTTGATTTTCTCTTCAGTAGTAATAGATAAGGAAAAAATGTACATAATTGGCTTAAAATAAATGAAGGGTTTTATCTTCAAATCTACAATTTGGAAAGAAAATAATTTCGCTTATTGAAACAGCTAGAATCAACTAAAGGAATTATTATACATCCAGTGAAAGCAACTTTCAAATTGAATAAAAAAGACAGTATTAGGCGATTATCTGCCTAAAAAGGCATCGGGCCTAATAGTGAGATGCAGGAGCTTAAGAATGGATTTCATTAGTGATGCATCTATTGTTCTTTATATGATATTTTTGGAGTACTTCGGATAAGTGACAGAATTAATTTAGATCCAAGTGTTAGAAACAAATCAAGAAAATGTTTGGTCGGGTCACTTGGTGATTGCATGACCCTATCTGGAAGCATAGAGATTGAACTCAACAAGATGAAACATTTTTCTAATTCAACAATGTTATATGGTTATCATAACAAAGTGCAATTAAATACGTCAATAAAATAGAGAGCGGGTCAGGTGGTATTGGAAACAAATTTGGCAGAATTTGCAACCCAAGCAAAAATCTTTTGATATGAAAAAAAGCCGAGAATAGTGTTTGATCGCTTGTAGAGTTGAAAATCCATTCATATTGTTAAATTGATTGTCAATTGTTACTACCCGATGGTTTAGTTGACAATAAAATAATGAACAGAATTTTGTCAAAAGAATCATCAAATCACAAAATAGAAATATTTACCAATTTATCATCCATATTATTGTCAACATTTGTCCTTGAAATACAATGCAAACTTATTAATCTAAGGGTATCAAAAAGAGTGATATGAAATTCAGAACCAAAAACAATAATGCATTAATATCGATTATTGGATTTGTAACCCTCTCTTCTATGGCCGCTATCACACAATACACTCTGGCCATTGATAACACCAATCCCCCTCAATTTATGGATTTGGGAAACCCATTCCTTGTTCAACATTATCATGATACTGCAGGGAAGCCAGAAACAACAGACAATGATACCTCCGCAAGTTTTACAGGTGAGGGAAAAATCAATGGGACAGTAAACATAACTGCTGAGGGAAATGGGACTGAAACCTTCAGAAGTAATGATACATCCTATATACAAGGAAAAGCAAAGTATGTTACTGATAATAAAGATATAGCAACATATAACTTTTATGCGATTGGCAACTATCACCCAGATGGTAGTTTTGGTAGCAACGGAATAGCAATTTTTGATGATGGTGCTACAGGTGAACTCTCCTTTCTGAGCAATTTAGCAGAAATCTATAAGGATCAAGTCGATAAAAATGGCACAGGTACATTTCTCATGTGGGATTGGAGATAGATGTAGTTGAAGAAACAATATTGGATGGACATGAAGATATATTTGAATCGAAGCTTTTAGATATTTGTCTTTTGACTCTGGCACTTGACATTGCTTTGGCATTTGACCATCAGAACAATCCCCTAATTTTTCGTTGATTATCAGAGAACTTAGCCTATGGCCTCTATGTTCAAAAAGGATTGGTCATATTTTATTTGAATAATGAAAAAAGACAAGAAAAAAATAATATCTTACTTAGCATTATCCCGCCTTGAATTTATAATATTTAGAATAATTTCTTGATTATTACTAACACAGAGATCTGATTTGATGAAAATCATATCTCCCCGATTAGTAGAGATTGGAGTGAAATTTTGCTGTCATGATAGACTGTTATAGATACAGTTAAGACAGATCTAAAGATTAACTTTTTGTATGTCACTTACCTTAAATTCTACCGCCAAATTAAATAATGGAATTCAAATTCCACGACTTGGGCTAGGAGTTTATCAAATACCTCCGGGAAAATCCACCGTCAAAGCAGTCAAATACGCACTGGAGATTGGCTATAAACACTTTGATACTGCAATGATTTATGGTAATGAATCAGATGTTGGCAAGGCCCTAAAGGATAGTAATATAAAAAGAGAAGATATCTTTATCACTACAAAGGTCTGGAACAGCAACCAAGGACACGATTCCACTCTCAAGGCATTTGAATCTAGCCTTAGACGTCTCGGTCTATCTTATGTGGACCTCTATCTTATACATTGGCCAGTTCAGGAAAAGATTATTGAAACATGGAAGGCCATGATAAAGCTGCTAAATAGCGGAAAAGTAAAAGCAATTGGAGTGAGCAATTACTCTATC
>WHSX01000116.1 GCA_009379865.1 Candidatus Nitrosocosmicus sp. | reverse complement strand
ACATGATACTCCATTAGACTAGCTTTATTTGTTGTCAATTATGACCCAGGCTCAATTAATTAGATAAATATATGATGCAAATTGAAACAATACCAATTGCAACAGATAGATATGATGATTAAATCATGTTGATACACAAAAAATTTTGAACAAGCTATAATTTTGTATTTGCACTTAACGTACAAGTTACGAAAATCCTGTACCAAACCTCGAAAGACAAGACCGATAGTAATTTGCTTATGTATCGAATTTTTAATTCTTTATTGATTTCATCATCAACTAACTTTATAGAATCCTCTATCCAGCGAAGATTGATGATATTTTCCTTCACTGAATCAGAGTCGTTATTAAGATAAGACATGATTATTTCTCTGCCATAATTTTTCCACATATTTAGCAAATTCAATGAAAACCCCTTCTTATTACCTTCGAATTTTTTGAACCCTGAATATTTGTTTAAAATAGATAATAGCGGAAGTTTGCCAATATCTCTTTTATAGTCATACTTCAAATTCCATGGTATGTTTGCCGATAAGGTTATCAAGTGAGGGTTTAAGAATAAAGAGTTTATATCTATATTCAAAAACTTCCCGAATTTATGATTAGACGGTATCCAATCATGTAATAATTTACCATTAAAGTCGGCTAAGAGTACTTGATTTATAGGATGAAGATCGTTATCAAAATAAGGTTTAAAGTTTTCGTATATTTTTACCCATGAAAATTCTAATTTTTTATTAAACAATTGATCTTGATTCGGAACCCAATCACGTTCATGACACGAAAGATATATTCTTGATTTTTCTAGCCATGTATGGTTTGTAATATTTTCTATATTCTGTAAAAATTTTTTATAACGAAATATATATCCTGCAAAAGTTTCATCACCCCCATCTCCTGAAAAAAATATGCTTGAATATTTTTTAGATTCTTCTAAGGCGTAATATTGATACAGATTCCATTTAGGTTCTCCCGCAATGGATATGAGCTTTGGAAGATCCTCTAGTACATTATGCACAATGAATTCGTGAAAATTGCACTCATATTTTTCAGCAATAACCTTTGCTCTAGTAATTTCATCGTCGTCATCCCCAAACCCAACACAAATAGAATCAATCTGCAAATCCGGGAATAATTTCCTTATCATTACCAGTGTAAATCCCGAATCTATGCCCCCAGACAAGGCAAGGGAGATCCTTGAAACTTTTTTATCCAATAGTTTTAGTTCTAAATCCCTTTTAACTATGCCAGATATTTTCTCATCAATATTTTCAGTGATATTTTCCGCAAAATTTTCCTTTTTTAATGGGTGGAATAAATTATTTATGGTAGGATCGTACCTTAGAGTTAAAAAATTTGCAATATTATCGTTATTCAAAAATTTAGTCATATACTAGCTCTCTATAGATCTGATTAATTTAATAAATTTAATGAAATGGGTCCATAAATTATATTCATGTAGTAGTATTAATAAAATTTTCAAAACACTACACAGAGAAAAAAATACATACTACTACCTTGATTTATTAATTATGTGCATTTCCTAGGGCCTATTAGATGCAGATAGGATACCGCGAAGTGATTATACTTTGAAGATATTCATTATGAATGGATAACAACATGATCCTAAGAAAACATGGTTAGCAATGGCTTTAGTATCGGTCGCTATTTATTTTGAATTCAAATTTCAAAAAAACACCCACTACGAATTAAATAAAAACTATTTTGCTCATCGGCCATATTATATGAATAAATATATCTAAAGGATTCACAACTTTATTTCGTAAGGACAATCAAAGTACGAATCTGTATACCGACTCCAAACAGTTTTACTCCTAATGGCAAAATTAATATGTATTCACAAGAACTAAATATATTTTCTATAATGAAAATAGCACATATTAACAATATTTCAGGAATAGCCTCCGTAATTGCAGATTATCAAAGGAAACAAGGATATGAAGTGGATGTGTATGTTTTCAACAAAAAAATTTACAGCCAATTTGGTGGTACCCTGGTTAACTATCGATCACCAATATCTAGATGGAGATTACTAAGTAAACTAAAGAAAGATTACGACATATGGCATTATCATTATCCATATGGAACTTTAAAGAGAAGTTTAGAGAAAAGAAACCATGATAAAATATATCTAAAGCATTATCATGGGAACGACATCAGAGGAAAGAATGATAATGATTTTTGTTTGGTTTCTACGCCTGATCTTTTAGAATATGCGCCAAACGGGAAATGGTTACCAAATCCCATTGATTACAACGAAATCGAGAAGAACATCTCTATTAAAAATAACCTTCAAATTGGTGAAAAAAAAAATAAGAAAATAAAACGGATAGCGCATTACCCTTATTATAAGAATTATTCAACTTCACCCAGTGACCATTATTCTCAGGTTTTAAACGAATTAAAAAGAGAAAACAAATGTGAAATAATAGAAATTTTGAATGTTTCTCACTCTCAAACGTTACAAATGATATCTTCTGCAGATATTGTTATCGGAAAGATAATGCCTGAAGTAGGTTGGTATGGAAAATTCGAACTCGAAGGTATGGCATTAAACAAACCAGTTATTGCTTATGTATCTGATTATTTATATGAGAAATATAAGCCACCAATTTATAGAACTACCAAATATACATTCAAAAAAGATCTGATAAGTTTAATTGAAAATGATGAGGAGAGCGATAGATTAGCTAAGGTTGGATATGATTATGTCAGAAAAAATCATTCTATAGATAATATTTTTAAAATGGTAAAAGAGTGTTATGCTTTATAAATAATACTTAATTAGATAAAATGTTATCAAAATTCCTTTTTCTTCTGGTTAGCTGTACTATATAATAATTATTTGTGATGCTCAGTCAAACTCTTAATATGGAGAAGAAAATAGACTGCTTTGTATCGATCTTGGAAAAAAATCCTTTTTTCTTAACTATAGGTATTTGGTGCACTGATTTAAGAGAAGGCAGACTTTTGTAAATTTTTTCATATTGATGAATAAAGTTGTGTGGAGCTGCATTCCTAGGTGTTTTCTCTTCATACCAATCAATATTACACATATATTTATTCGATAAACTCACTAACTTTCCAATAATTTGCTCAATCTCTGAAGGCAGTATATGAAGTAATACTTCTGATGCGATGACTAAGTCATACCTCTTTGTTGACTGAAATGACTGTATATCTGATACAGCAAACTGAACGGATTCACTTTTAGGCAAACCTGCGATATTAATTTTGGCATTTTCGATTTGATGTGGTGAGAGATCAAATGCGTAATAGTCTGTAATTTCAGGAAAATTAGAAAGTAATAATTTGGTTATTCTTCCGAAACCACAACCAACTTCTAAAATACTAGAGAATGAATACTTTTTTAGATATTCAATCAACATCTGCTCCTGTAATTCAAATTTGTCAGAATATTTGAAATTCTTTTTATATTCTTTTCCTCTTTCTGCCCAGTACTCTCCAGGGTTGTACGACATGCCTTCCTACTTCACCTCCAAGATATAATTATTTTTGTTTTAGAAGAAATGTTAAAAACAAGATTAATCATTAAATAGAAAATGCTAAAATTAACATGCTCGATACGCGTCGAATATTTTTTCTGCACTTTGTTCCCAATTGAGATTGGTATGTGCAAAATCGAATAATTTTAATCTCTTTTCATATAGTTCATCTAGGTTGTGTTTGAAATATGATAACTTTGAAACCATATCATTATAATCTTCAAATGTCACACAGTGTTCTTTCAAAATATCTCTTAAGGGCATAAATGAATTTGTAAACATTACGTATAACCCTGCATGAGCATATTCATACGCTTTGTTAGGATTAATATATCCATGTGACCAATGTTTCTTAAAGGGTACTAAACCTATGGAGTGGTTTGTCATCTCATTATACATGTCGCCTCTGTCTAGGAACCCAGTATACCTTACATTTTTAGATGATTCCCCGCTCCATCCTACGATTGTTAGCTCACCAATATCTTTACTAGCAAATATATCCATTAAACCTTCTATATTTCGGCTAGGATATTTTTTTTTATTATGTCCATCTGATCCCGCATACACACTGGATAACCTCTTATGCGGCTGCGGTCTTCTAAATCCATCAGTTTCAAATTTCATTGGGAAATTAGGGACAACAAATATTTTATCACTATTACCAATCACACGTAAATCATCCGCAATTTCGTTTGACACAGTTATTGTAGGAATGGATGAAACTAATTCTTCCTCCCATTTGGTCCAGAGATGATTGACATGCCTATTTATGAGAATTCTTTTTACTTTTTTTGGCATATTTCTAATTATTTTACTTACGTTTGCGTTTTCAGATTTATCCTCATTTAATTTTTCCATTTCTAAGAGTAACCGAGAATGTCTAGACCAATACTCATGATCGTCGTAAACAAATGGTAAATCAAATTCAAGCATCATCTTAGCAGAAAAAATATTATGAGCATGCACTATTTCGGGGCTTGCATCTTTAATAATCTTAGATAGTTGCTTTTGAACCAAACTCCAATAATACGGCAATCCATATCTAGCTTTTGCTGTCCAAGTGATTTCATAAACTTTAGAAAATGTCTTTCTATCATAATTAAAGGGACTTTTAGACCCCGCAAATAACACATCATGTCCCTGACTTTTTGCAGTAATCGCAGATTTCTCGATTCTCCAGTCTGGGAGCCCCTCAGTAGATAAATGCAAGATCCTCAACTCGAAATATTGTGGATAGGATAGCATAAATAAATATTCTTATACATCGGAATTATCGCAAATTATGGAAAATGCAAATAATCAATTGTAATAAACTCAATTTTCACAACTTACTAGAAATAGTACGGATTGGTCTTATCAATCCAGATATACAAGATACCTATTGAAAGCATGACCACTGATATTAAATTGTTAGGCGTTTTATCAAATTTATGGAATTATAGGGGCAGTATTATTCATTGTTTCAAAGTTGAGCATATTCTTCAGAAAGTTTAGAGACAGCCGTTAATGGGCAATGTTCGATGGGTAGACCGTGTCTAAATTTAAGATCAAAATCCAAGACATCAAGGCCACAGGCCAATGCCTCTAACCCTGTTTTACTCAGATTAGGTAAGATTTTTCCATCAACATGCCTAATATCCACATATATCTTGTAGCGCTTCAAAAATCTAGGTAATTCGGAGTACATCAAAGGATGTTTAATTCGATCATATACATCAATGTCAAAATTAATATTATTTTTTTTTAAATAATTTTGCACCCAAGACATGTTAGTTACTTCGGTATCCATCGTAACGGCATCTGCTTGTAGACTGTCACTAGAATTAACAGAAGGAATAATGCCCGGATTAAAAAGATCAGAATCTACTGGATTCGGAAGATATATTTTTTTTATTCCCTTTTTTGCTGAGACATACTGAAGTAGATCAGGAGTTGAGACGATTATCAAATCTGACAAGGACTGAACTTTTGAATGTATCCTTTTTTTTAGTAAAACAGCATTCCTTATGCGTCTATATAGATATATCAATCGGATCGCAGTATCGGAGATTCTTGACCGATGTGGAAGTTTTTGGTTTTTTAATCCCCTTATATCAGTCCCATGGTAATGCAAAACTATTTTTTTTGATTTTCCATATTTATTACGAAGATATGGAACCAATTCCACTTTGCTATGTACATGAATAATATCAGCTTTTTTTGCTTCTTCAAGAATGGAATTAAAAAATAGTTCTTCTGATGTAGTGATAATTACGTAGTCTTTGTAGAACTTGTAAAATCCAAATTTGTCATATTTATCGAGCTTTACAACTTTAGATTTATACCCCTGTGTTAAATTTTGATATTTAGCTAATATACATGCCACAGCGGCAGCATCTTCTATGTGGAGAATACGCATTCTAGTAAGAATAAGATATATGCATGAAATTATAAACCATTTGTTAATTGATATTTTATAGGGATTAAAAATTGAGAGTTATCTGCCCTCTCTAAGTGTTAAAACAAGAATTTTCTAAAAATTAACCTAACGGTAATAGAATTAGAGTCCATCTTTATAATAAACCTCTTAAATATTCACCAATCCAAAGTATTTTTTGTGATTTTTTTTGAAATATCTACCATTATGGATATAGCACCAAATGTTATTTTTAGAATAATAATACAAAATCAACCCAGCCTAACTCGGAATTCTGGTATCAAGGGTATTAAGATTGTTTAAGAATGCATATTGCATTAATCTTCAAGAAAAGTCATCGCAATTCATATTTGACTGCATAATCTAAAAATTATATATGTGTATGAGTTTAATATAATATTTAGATAACAGTAGCTATGGGAACTTATTTTACAATTGTAACATGTAGAAATTCGGAAAACGATATTGAAAAAGCCATAAAGTCTCTATCTAACCAGACAATCCAACCTTCATATATAATTGTAATAGATGACGGCTCCAAAGATAATACTGGAAAAATTTTAAAAGAATTATCTAATAAAGTCGATAATTTATATATCATCTCTAATCCTGATTTGGGTTATGATATTTCTAGAATTGTTAAAAACTGGAATAAAGCCTTGACTCTGAAAGCTGAAAAAAAGTTGGAGGAAACGGATTATCACATGATAGGTACAGATGATACTATCTATAATGACGATTATGCCGAAAAAATAATTGAATTTTTGGATAATGAAACGGATTATGCTATCGTATCTGGGAATATTGATGATGGTAGTTATAAGACCCCTCGTGGAGCAGGTAGATTTGTAAGAAATTCCTTCTTTTATAAAGAATACGCTCAATACCCTGAGAAAATGGGATATGAATCCGCTATTTTGATTGCATCGAGAAAGAATGGGTATAAAGAGACAATCCTAAAAGAGGCAAAATTTGAGCATACTCGACCCCTTGGGCAAAATCATCATTTCTACGAATTCGGGGCCAGTATGAGAACCCTGGGTTATCACCCATTATTTGCATTTGGGAGATTTTTCCTATATTTTGGTACCGGTAAACCTATTGGAAGGATGGGAGCCTTTTACATGTTGTATCATTATATATCTTATAAACCGAAGCTTGAAGGATATGATAGCATGTACCCCGATGATATTAGAAAATTTACTAGAAAAACCCAGATAGAAAAAATTAAATCATTAATAAAGCCAGGATAGAATTAAGCATAGATCACCCACAAATTGAATCAGTAATTTCATAAATACTAAAATATTTTGAATCATAAACTATCGGATAATAGTAATATATATCATTGTAACCTGATTTAGAATCGATCAAGTAAATATTTCTTTCATTTCCAGAGCCGGAACTAGAATTTGTGTACGCCCCCACTTCATCAATACATCTAAAATCGATTTTGCTTTTCAGCATATCGTACAATCCAGTTACATTTATCTCCATAGTAGAATAATTACTCGGTAAAGATACAGTCTCATAAAAAATATATTGACGGGGTTTTTCTAAAAATAAATGAAACCACCCTCGCCAGTGCAGTGTTCCAAGAATTTCCGAATTATTCTTAGTATTAGTATTAATCCAATCTATAGATTTCACCAAGTCTTGATTCTTGGATATCTCTAATGAATTAAAAGACATGGACAGCGGGATTGTTAAACCAGTTTGGGTTTGAAATATAGAAGGGATGGTAAAAACAGTTCCATAAGGGAGGACTATAAATAATATTCCATAAGTAACAAAAGAAGAAATAAATAAAACCGAAACTAGCTTTCTAAGTTTTGAATTTACTAATCTATCGGTGATAATGAAGAACCCATATAGTCCAAAGATGGAAATAAAAAATCCTGAAAGAATAATCCAACGCTCCGGTACCAAATAACTATAATTAGGGATCATGAGCCAACTAAATGACAGTAAAATTGTCGCAAGAGTAGGAATCTTGAGGATTTGCGAATTTGACTTTTTAAGAAAACCTACAATGAAAAATGGAATGAGGATCCCATTTAGTGAAAGGTCCAATACAAGTAAATCGTAAGGAGATAGACTATTTTTGTCATATACAGGATTCATTAATGTGTCCACTGGATTCGACCCAATAGAAACAAAAGTGATATCATCTAACAAAAAGAAGTAAGTTAGAAACAATATTAATAATAATAAATTAATGGTACCTAGAAGATGGAGTTTGTATCTGATAGAAAAGAAGATTGAAGATACAATTAATAAAACTCCCATCATTCTATCAGAAAATAATGTGGCCAGATAAAGGACACTAACAGTAACGTATTGTAAGAGAACAGATCTATTGAAATGAAGTGACCTCAAATGATTTAATGTAAACAAACAAAGGTTAAGAAAAACAAGTGCCAAAATATCCCTATGCAGATCCCATGCCATTCTCAAGGCACTTAGCTGGAATATAACAAAAATGGCAAATAATATACTTTTATAAACAGATTGTCTAAGTACATCATTAACTAAAAGAAACGTGGTAACGCTAAGAGATCCATATAATACAATGTTTACAACGTTAAAGGCAAGATATAGATCAGAGAAAGAGATCAAATGGAAGGAATAAACCAAAAATACATAAATTGGAAATAATGTTCCTCCAATTACCGGGTTAGAATTCAGATCATAGAGAGCAGGTAGGTAGTAATTTATGGAATCGTAACCTACAGGAAATGGAAAGTTTTGAATTATTGGAATGATTCCAATTAAACAACCAATGCCAAAAACAATTAGAATTGCAAAAACAAAAGGTGCATTCAACAATAGTCAAATTTAGGTTATCGGGATAGAATCAAACATATTTGTTTTCCATGGTCATGTATTTATCTAGACTAACTAGTTTATTAAATTCCTTGAATTTCATCATTTTATCTTTTAGCGTCTTTGTAGTACCTGTCTCTTTTAGAGTCTTAAATGTTTCAAATATTGCAAAGGCGGATGAAAATAATCCAGAAAGCGGAAAGAGGGCAATTTTGTAACCCATCTCTAAAAGTTCAGTCGAGGTCAAATTGGGTGTTATACCTTCCTCTATCATATTCGCTACTAAGGGGGCATCAATTTGATCTGCAATTTTTTTCATATCTTCGACAGAACGCGGAGCCTCTACAAAAACGATGTCAGCACCCATTTCGCTATATAATTTTCCCCTTTTTATCGCCTCTTCAATCCCCAGTGGAGCCATAGCATCAGTTCTAGCCACAATTATGAAAT
>WHSX01000115.1 GCA_009379865.1 Candidatus Nitrosocosmicus sp. | reverse complement strand
TGGGATTGCTAATCCCATGTTCGCAAGAACTCGTGGGTTCGAATCCCACTCCCCGCGCTTATCTTGGGGATTTATACGATAATTTTAATAGTCATAGAAAAGCAAATAATGACAGAACGACAAATTTGGCGCATGATCAATTTCTCACTTATGAGGAAAAACAAGAGAAGGAATTGCGAGCTATTAAAAGGATAGACTCATTGACCAAATCATGCTCTAAGCAATACTTTAACAGTATTTTGATAAAACTTGCTAATGAGAATATTGAGAACGCGGTTACTATATGTGAATATATCATAGCCGAAGAAACTGAAATTAACATAAAAAATTCTACAAAGGAAGGAAGAATAAAGGTTCTAGTTTGGCTTTCAAATTATCATGAAAACAAGAAATCCTTTAAAGGATTAACTAAAGAAGATGTTCTAGGGTTTTTAAATAATTTGAGAAAACCTATCTCTGTGGATCCAACTCAACGGTGGGTAGGATCTTACAATGGTAGACAAATTATTTTGAATAAATTCTTCAGATGGTTGTATAATCCTACTGAACCTGATCATAGCAGGAGAATTACTCCTGATTGCATGAAAGGAATAAAGCAATTACCAAGAAAGGAAACAAGTTCCTACTCCCCATCAGATTTATGGGAACCAAGAGAGCATGCCATATTTTTGAAGTATTGTCCTAGTGTTAGGGACCGATACTATCACTCGTTAGCTAATGATATGTCAGCCAGACCTCATGAAATCTTGAATTTAAAAATAAAGGATATTGTTTTCAAAAGAACTGAAGATGGTAAGCAGTATGCTGAAGTCTTAATAAAAGGTGGAAAAACCAAACCAAGAATCGTACCTCTAATTGACTCAATTCCATATGTAAAAGAATTGATCAACGGTCATCCTAGTGGTCTAAACTCTGATTCGTGGCTTTTTATATCAAACTCAAATACTGCGTTTGGATCAAAACTAACTTATGATGGATTATCTTATCAGTACAAATATTTTTACAAAACTAAATTTTTCCCTGGTTTATTGAACGATGAAACCGTTCCGGAGGGAGATAAGTCACTAATAAGAAATTTGCTTTCCAAGCCTTGGAATTTGTATATATTCAGACATTCCGCATTAACTGAAAAAAGTCAGATATTAAAAGAACATGTGTTACGCAATCATGCAGGTTGGACAATGTCAAGTAAAATGCCTCAAGTTTATATACATTATTTTGGAAATGAAATCTACTAAATCACTACTCCAAGCCAAAGGATTAGTTAGATCAGAAGACAAAGAAAGTAATTTTGCCATTATAAAATATAGAGAATGCCCAAACTGTCTTGAACCAAACAAACAGGAAAATAAGTTTTGCATAAAATGTAAAATGGTATTATCCTATGACTCTTATTCAGAGGTAAGAAATGAAGATAAACACAAAATTAACAGATTAGAGAATGATGTAGAAATATTAAAAGACGGAATGAACAAGATTCTGTTACTGGTACAACAAAATCCCCTTCTAGCTCATATCAAACCAGAGGTTTTAGGAAAAGTAAATTAAGATTATTTACTATTCGCTAAACTTGATAAATGTCTGGTATCTATTATTAATCTCTTTATAGAAATCACCGGCTATTAGTCGTCTCATTTTTGGATTTGATGCAATCATTCTTAAATCGGTCTTTTCTTCAGAACACTCTCGTTTAAAATCTTCAGATACGGATGAATTAAAAGTATTATAGTCATTATCGTAATACAGTTGCAAAATAGAATATCCAAATTGAGTTTTTAAACGTCGAGTTGGTATTAGAAAGCGTCCTATTAATGAATTTAGATAATCTTTTGGCTCTCGGCTTATCCTATTTAAAATGAAACAATCCCTTCTTTTTTTGACTGCAATTTCCTCATATTTTACTGTATACTCTCTGCCTTTCTCTGGATCGTATGCTTTAATATATTCTTCATCATTTACGCAATATTTAGCCTTTATTGCCTTCTTATTTTTTGTACCTGTCTCTTCTATTTCGATTGAATGTTTTCTACTATCATAAGAGAATGAACAGATTTTATCAGATATATGAGGATCTAAAATCAAATCACTTGGTTTTAGGTCCATGTCATCAACAGAAGGTACAAGAATTACATTTTCCAATAAACGGTATATGAATTTAGTCCATTCGGTTTTGTTCTTTTTATTTAAATTTCGATTCCATTTTACCTCTATTCCAGTCACAACTCCATTCTTTTGGAAATCAGAAAAAAATTCGAGTTCTTTATTTATTTCTTGACATATATGTTTCAAATAGTCTGCAAATATCCACCTCACATCATAGCTTTTGATCTTTGATAGCGCAGTCATATCTATCAAGTCATTATTTACAAAAAGCTCGAAAAGTGGATCATCGTTGTAGACTTCAAAAACTCTGTTTTCAAAGTCAGGTTTCATGAATAGATGCCCTATATCAGCTAATTGAATCTCCTTCAAAACGCAAAATATACCACAAGGTGTTAGTTTATAATATTTCTTTCGCTTATCCAATTTAGCAATGTATACTTTATCAGATAGTTTGTTCTCCTTTTCAATTAAACCTAGACGAAGAAATTTCTTTTTTTTCTTATCGATATTCTTATGTTTAGCTTCAAAATCTGTATCTTTCAAGATTTTCTCTATATCGCTTACAGATAGATAATAGTCCAGTAGAAATTTTTTTAATGTGTTGATTTCTTCTAAAGAGAGATTGATCTTGTGAATGTTTACTTTTATAAGCTCGTTAAAATAAAGTAACAATTTTTCATCAAATATTTTGTCTTGCCTTTCAATCTCATCTAAATCTGGTTCATCAACATTTAAACCTAATTTCTCCTCTAGGAATTCCTTAAAGTATGGAAGGGGATTTTCATCAAATATTTCCTTAATTTTCTTATTTTTTTCAAAATTTGTTCTGTCATCTTTTAACCCCAATTCTTCTATCAGAAACATCTGATAAACTGACCACGTTTTTTCATTAAGCTCATTATCCACTGTTTGACCTTTGAACTTATCCTTTATCATCATTTGAATTTTGTGCCCCCTTATCACTCAACAAGGGTGTAAATTCAAAATTGTTTTAATTTTCCATGTTCTAAGCTTTTGTATGGTTATTACTACCATACCAACAAAAACACTGTTTTTCAAAGAGCTGTCTACAAACTTTGACAGGAACAGTAGAAAAAAGATACTGCAGAAACTAAACGTTCGGCAAAAAGATAATTTGGAAAGTCATATAGAGAAAAAAGAAATAATAGATTCATTTTATGTTGGTTTCGAAGACTTGGTATCAAGCGAATCCATAAGGAGAAGCATATGTCTCTAACAGATACAAACCCTAATTTTGAAAAGAAATTAAAGTCATATAAATACATCTGTTGTGATGGCTATGGTTGTAGCAGAGAAGCAACAGAAAGAACTAACATAAGTGCAGGAATCTTTGGAAACATTTCATTTAATTTATGTCCAGAATGCATAAAGTTGTTTGAAAATCCAAACTTGGAGATTTAAAGATGAGTAATATATTAGAATGTGGCATTAATCATTCAACGTGGGATATTAGATATTCTAGATCTGATGATGAGAGATTAATCCTTTTTTCTCAGTCCTTTGATTACACCACAATTACAGTGACAGCATATGTAATTTCTACATGTCTTTTCCATTTATTATCAGGATGTTGTATATAATTGAGTTTGGATTTGTTTGAAGCAAAGATAAAAGAAATAGTAAATTCTGAAGATAGACCAGCTTCATACAGAGACCTATCAACATTTGATTATGAAGGGATTACATATCATTTTGAGCACGGCACCATTCGAAACAACCTATCTAAACTAAGAAAACAAGGAAAAATAGAACATGTATGTACATCCACCGTGGCATATTATACAATACCAGGTTCAAAGGTAGGGCGAAATGCGATGACACGCTACCGTACAGAGGGTACCAGATTTGGCAATCATCCTTACTACACCTACAATCAGCAAAGGTTTCAAGGCTATCTAGATAGCATTCCTATGGGATATCGAGGAATTCATGATACAAGGCTTAAATTTACTGCAAAAGGTCTGTGGGAGATTCTTCCCATGTATTCAGATGCTGAGTATTTTGTAGAAAATATGGAAGTGATAGGAAATAGATCTATTGTCTTATTCGACATGGATTTTGGAGATCACATTATCAAAACTACTGTTCATAAAAATGATATCATAGAGGTAATGGTCGCCTGCTCTAGAGATCCAATTCCAATGAATCTACTTGGTCTTGCAGATCTTAATGGTAGTCTTGTCAGTTTGAAAGAAAGGCTGCAAAGAGTTGTTGATGAATATATTAAAACAACTCTAAAATCCGAAAAATTGTCATCAGATGTTCTTGTTACTAAAGAACCAATTCCAAATCCCATAGATTGGATAGTCACAATGTGGCATTTTGGACATGACTCCAGGTATGGGTATAGTGGAGAAATGTTTAAGATGACGTGGAAAGACTCTTTGGGGGTATTTCATCAAGTATACTCCAAAGAATTTAAAAATCAAAAAAAAGTCAAGATAAGAAAGGAGATTCAAGAACATCCAAACAAACCTCTGGGTCAAGCATTTATGGATAAACTAGAAAATGAAATTAATTCTAATGAGAATAAAGATCCTACTACCAATAGATCCTACTACCAATAATCCATCTTCTAGTAATAGTAATTTAGAAATGAAATTAGGATTCCCTGATGAAGATGATGATGATTATGATGCAGACAGTGATGTACCAAGTTCTTTTGCTTACAAGAATAAGATAGATGTACTTTGCATAGGTCACCAGAGTTGGTACAAATCTCTGTGTCCATATCCCTACAAGAATCTCAATGACAATCTACCATCCTTTGAATCTCTGACTACTAGATGTATTACCATATCAAGTGTCATTCCACTATCAGCAATAGTAATTTTTCAATTGGCAAGCGAGGATTGACAACGTTTTGAAAGCTGCAAAGTTCAACGACAAAAATACTGCTTTTACAGACGATGATGACGAAAAATCCTTCTTAGATAGTGAGATCAGGATACTTTGTCAAAATGCTATTGAGCAAATCCAAAAAGTGGATTCTGATTCAAATCAACAAAAAAGAGAGATAGATGCGATAGTAGATAAGAAAAAAAGACTGATCATTACTGAACTGGCAAGAAATCTGGAACACAAGGTACCTACAAACACCATTTGCATAGAAATTGTGAACCAACTAAGAGGTATTGTGTCTGAAAGTTTTATACGTAAATGCCTTGACCAAAAGTATAAAGATACTCGTCGTTCTCAAAATGCAAAACAGCAAAATAAAGTACAAATCAATAAGCCAGAAACAGACCCTGAAAATATGCTGGATGGTTTGAAAAAAGTTGATGAAGAGTGTCCAGAAGCCATTATCTCTGAAAACACCCGTGATATTGATAATCTAGCGTTCCAAGGAGCGCTAGATCGGGAAAAAGCAAAAGAAGAAGAAAAAGAAGATAAAGAAGAAGAGCAACTTGAAGAGATTGTTGCTATATCAGGTGCTAATGGAAGCCAAATGCTAATCCGAAGAGATGAAAACAATAGTTTTGATGAAGATGTCCATGATGATACTAAATACCTCAATTTAGATTCAAAAATCCCCTTAACTGAAGATGACAATCCATTACCATCATCATCATCGACTGACTTGTCGGATGAACCAATTCAACAAATTCTATCAAACAAATGTTCTGACTGTGAAAGAAAGGATAAATTAATTCATCTCAAAAATATTACGATCGAGGAATTAGAACAGGTTATTAAAAAATCAACTCAACTTGTATCTGCAGATAAATTGGCGGATAAAGATTCGATGGATAGAAGTGAAGGATCGATAGAACAGGAGATACCTTTAAACCTAGTCATACCATTTGAGGAGCTTCGCAGCGATATGGCTTCCAGTAATCGACCGATTACATCCAATATGAATATTATTTTCAGTGGTTACTATAATCAAGATACTGGAAAAGTATACAATCCAAGCTGGAAGATCACAACTAAATAATTAAATTATGAAAATACATAGGCTAAACATAAAGCATAATCAATTTCTTCAATTTTTTGAGTTGAGATCATTTAAGGCTGACCATAAAACGATACGAGAGTTTCACACTCTTAAACTACTTCGAGTAACGATATCAATCTTTATTCTTGGACTTATTTTCCACCAAACTCCATCATAAAAAGTAATTCTGATTATACAATAAAATCTGGAATTAATATTTCGTATCTTCTAAAGAATTTTTAAATTCCCAAGTCTTCCTATTTCTGATCAAGTTCCTGTTCTTCTCTCATGCGTTCTGGAACATGATTATTGAGCCAGATTAAGGTTTCTTTCATATCTGAAATGTTTCGCTGAGTTTCTAACATATCCGTGATTTCTTCTCTGCTTAAACTTTCTTTTTTTACTCTATTGAACAAATGAAGGAACAAAGGTAGATCTTTTCCTAAACTATGGTACAAATTAACTAGTTTATACATACCCATCAGTCTGAGATAGTCCTTATAATAATCCAAAACTATGTCTGTGTTCAAATTAAGTGTAATTACTACATCTGTTAATGGTTTCTTTTCCCTAAAAAGATAAAAAGCCTGAGCATAAAGAGATAGTTTGTTTATCCTCATTTTTTCTTCTTCTTCTTTCTCTATTTTGTTACTGTCTGGTTTGACATCTCCGGTAAATTTTCTAATTATTTTACCTATATCTTTTAATGATATGTGGACTATCTCCGCAATCTGCCTAGTTGTTTTTCCTTCCTCTGCTAGTTTTATTACCCTTTTTTCTTTTTCCTCTTTATTTAAAAGCAATAATATCTTCGTACAATGTATAATCTAATTTACAAATAAAAAGATCTGATTCCTCTGATTCTCTTGATTCTTTCCGTGTGATTTATAGTGTGTGGTAAACAAGTTTTCTGAACTATTTGAAGGTAATAAATCGATAAATAAGTAGTCATTATGTTCGTCACTGTAAAACATAGCAAAATAAATATTCACTAAATGAATATTACGCAATCCGGAAAATTGAATTATTGTATACTTTTCCTAATAGATATTCCTTAATTTTAAATAACATTACCAAGTATTGAAGTTGAATAGATAGGATGACTATCATTTTTGCCGCAATGCAGTATTCACTTCTAATTTTGGAATCGACCATAGATGGCTGGACGGTTAAAGAGCATTTAAAACAACATAATGTTAATTCCATAGCGATTGACCATTACAATAAGAATCGAGTATATTGCGGTACATTTGACCATGGGCTCTGGAAAACTGATGACAATGGTCAAACGTGGGAAAAAACCCCACTGAATATTACTGTTTCATATATAATGTCACTTTCAGTAAGCAAGGTAGAAAAAGGAGGAGAAAGTGGATTTGGAAGGTTATGTGTAGGAACTGAACCAAGTTTTATTTTTACATCCATTGATGGTGGTATCACATGGGAAAAAATTGATGAATTTAATAATTTGCCCTCATCATCTACTTGGTCATTTCCCCCTAGACCCGATACACATCATGTCCGTTGGATTGAACCTGACGCAAAAAATGAAAATAACATTTATGCTGCTATTGAAGCAGGAGCTCTAATCAAAAGTATCGATGGTGGTAAATCATGGATAGATAGAGTAAGGGATGGACCATATGATACCCATACACTAAGAACTCATAAGATGGCTCCAGGAAAGCTATGTTCAGCTGCTGGTGATGGATACTTTGAAAGTCAAGATTATGGAAATAGTTGGAAAAGATTGGACAATGGGCTAGGAGAACATACCTATCTAACAAGTATTGCGATAAACTCTAATGATCCACAGAATAAAGTTGTATCTGCAGCAAGTAATCCTTGGACCGCCCATTCTCGGGACAATCCAGAATCATTTCTTTATAGATGCTCTGCAAATAATGAAGACAACTGGGAATTGGTAACCACCGGTATACCCGAGTCTAAAGGAACAATAACTTCCATATTGGAATCTCATCCTAATAAAAAAGACGAGTTTTATTGTTTGAACAACCAGGGGATATTTTCGTCTAGGGACGCGGGATTCTCGTGGGAAAAATTGGAAATACCTTGGTCCAAGGAAAACTATATTCAGCATCCTTGGGGTTTAGCTATTAGAGGATGATTATCAAAATGACTTGCTACCTTCATCAACTTAAATGCTTTATAATCTAATAATATCCAGAATAGAAAATGAGTAACTATTACGTCGGATGTTCTGGTTGGAACTACGAAGGTTGGAAGGGAAACTTTTATCCAAAAGAGATAGAAAGTAAGAACCAGTTACCATATTATTCTAAATTCTTCAAGTTTGTCGAAGTTGATTCCACTTACTACCATATTCCTTCAAGAACAACAGTAAGAGGATGGAAAGATAAGACACCATCAGATTTTAAATTTTCGTTAAAAATTCCAAAAATAATTACACATGAGAAGAAATTAGAAGATGTTTCCAAACCACTATCTATTCTATTTTATTCACTTGAACCGTTGGTTGACAAGACATCAACACTTCTAATCCAACTTCCACCATTTCTTACGGAAAAGAAAGGATTTGCTTCCCTACAAAGCATGATTCGTTACCTAGACAAAAGATTCAAATATTCACTTGAAGTGAGACATCCATCTTGGTTTAATGATAATGTATATAATTTTTTGAAGGAAAACTCCATATCCTTAGTCTGGAGTGTTCGTGATGAACTCGAACCACCATCACCATCTGTCCTAACTACCGACCAGCTTTACATTAGATTCATAGGGGATCGTAGTATTTCTGACAAGGATTTCGGTAAAATAGTTAAAGACAGAAGTAAAGAAATGCTAGAATATGCAAAACGAATCAGAGAATTACAGAATGAACAAATTATGAACATCCGAGATATTCTAATAGCTTTTAACAATCATTTCGCAGGATTTGGTCCTCAATCTGTAAATGATTTTCTAAAATTATTAGATATGCCAGAAAGAGATTGGAAAAATGAATTAGAAAGAAATCAGGAGGATTCTCATCATTTAAATGATCGATATCAATCTAATTTAACGGATTTTAGTCATTTTTAATTTGGAAGAATGGCAACCATGGAATCTAGTGTGTTGATTATAACCCTCTAATTCAAGATATATTTTAACGGTTTCAAACTTATCAAATAACGTTTTCTT
>WHSX01000114.1 GCA_009379865.1 Candidatus Nitrosocosmicus sp. | reverse complement strand
TTGATTCTCTCGAAACCTATTAAGTACTATTATCATTTTAACATTTACTTAAATAATAAAAATGACTAAAGTATAGTTTCACAAAAATTACTTGAACTTAATAATTTTTCTTTACCATTGAGACATTTATCTAGAAATGGTTTGATTCCAAAATCTTATTAACAATCCTATTATTTTTATGAAAATTATTGAATCTCGGTTTTGGACCTAACCAGTTGAGCCGTACTCTAGAATAATATTCAAACATGATATTCAAATAGAGAACACCGAAAACTAACATGGATGAACCAACCGATATCAAACTTAAAACACAATAGATCTATTAGAAAGAAATATGTTAACTACACTACATAGACATGTGTCTTGATCTGCTTGCTATTGCACGTCAGGGCATCAAATACCATGGTTCAAAATAAAAAAGATTATTGTTGGCCTAATGCCAAATTGCCTATATTGTCATTAAAAAATAAGCCAACATTATTTCCTGATCCGATAGAATCTTCACCCGATACAACCTGGCTGCTTTGTACTGATGACTGTTCCTGTGATATTCCTTGCTCAGCTTCATTTGAATTGCTATTTCCACTGTCATTATTATTCTCATTCTCATCGTGATCGTGCTCACCGTTGTGACATGAATGAGCTAATGCCACCCCAACATCAGCGGTGACGACGGTTGGAATAACAGCTAAGATCAAAGCTACTGCTGCAATTGTTACCATTATAGATTTATTGTTTTTCTCAGATAACATTTAATTCATCAAATATTGCGGAAATAAATTATATTAGAATTTGTTAAGTTACGAATATAATATTTTTCTGCACTATGATAGAAATGACATGATTAAGAGAAAATAATTCAGAACATAGTAACAGAATGTTTAATCCTACATATTCTTTACAATAAATCCTATTTACAAAACATGCGTATCATTATTTGATCCTTGATTACCTCCTGCGATCAAAGGCTATGTGACAATACGAAAAGGTCCTTTCATGTTCTCCGAACAAGAATCACGATATTCTTAATACACTAGATAGAGAATGAAGTAAAATATCAAATTAAAAAGTAAGTTCAAAAACAATATCATATACTCCATGGAGTAACTGATTTTGATGCTTGGGTTGCTTATTGTTACTTTTTTTATGTATTTGAAGCCATCTAACGTCAACTCTAATCTCCGGTTTTAATGTGTGAATGAATATACTATATGAAAACTAACCTGTAAGGACTATGTTTATTTGTTTCTATGGTGTATAAAGTGGATATTATGTCCTGAAGATCGTATAATACATCTTTTAAGTAACCTCATATTCCATGTTCTGTCCTAATAGTTTTCCTGAATACGCAAAATCGTTACTCATGATTGAATCAACATAATTGGAAAATATGGAACCATCTATACATGAACCATGCATTGGATAAATCATTTTGGGTCTCAATTTCTCTAGTCTTTTGCTGGTTATTCTTACAGGCTTTTCGCTTGCAAAGATTCCAACCGCCTCATACAGAGCAATCATGGAATCGGACAGATCCTCTGAGACCACAGGTTTGTTGAATCCAGGTTGAATAAATAAATCCGAAGTAAAAAGTGACTTGGAATTCTCTTCAAATATCATCATACTGTCCCAATGATGCACATGAGGAGTCATAATAAACCTCAGTGTCGCTTTACCTATATTCAATTTTTCATTATCCCAGAATGAAATGTGATCTAAAGGAACGTTATTCCAGCCAGTCAAGTTCAATTTGGAACTAAGATCGCTACAAACCAATCTTGCCCCTGGGCTGTTTAGGAACTCCATACCGCCCCATTCATCACTCTCAAAATGCAGGAAGGCCACGTAAGCTAATTTTTCCAATCCCAATACTTCCTTAACTTTGGACTCAATCTTCTCGTACATGCCTACTGGACCAGTGTGAATTAAGATAGGTTTTTCATCATCGATTAAGAATTGATTAAAAGTAATTCCATAGGCTTCGTCAAATCCACAAATCCTGTATATTCCATCATCTATTTCAGAAATGGAGACATCAATTTTACTTGGATTAATATTTTTGCTTACCTCAGGCATATATGCTAATATTAAATCAAAGAAATAAAGATTCTCAAACTTTCATCTTATCGATCAGCATACTAATATCCAAAAAATATGGAACCTCCGAGGTAAAGGCACTATATTATGTCATATATCCCTTAAATTCTTGGTACCATATCGTCACCCTCTAGTTGAGAATCAAATCCATTCTGTAGGCAAACCGTATGACAAGTTTATTGAAAAAAGTGAACAATAGAAAATTCTTTATCTCTATTTAGTGGTTGAATAAACCAGGGGACTCAAGGTAGGTAGATTATATATGTTCTCTTACATTATAGATTAGTATTTTGATATCACTTCATGTTCGAATCATTTCAATCATTTCAAGGCTTGTAAAATACTTTTTCCTCCTGGAACAAGTTCGCGTTTTATAATATTCCATTCGATTGAAAATCTACCTGGTCCAGTCAACATCATGGAAATAGAAATAGCCATAAATAGTATAGGTATGGATAACAAGCCTAATTCATACCCTTCTGGAAAAACCACTACATTAGAAATGTTAACAATTATGAATGCAGAAATCATTTCTATTGCAAATAAAAGTGCAACAATTCTAGTCAGTAGTCCAAGAATTAAGAATAGACCACCTACTACCTCAAGAAGGCCTATTAATAAGGCCAAATCTGCTGGTAGACCTATGATGTCGAAATAACCCTGTGTTTGTTCGAGGTTTACAAGTTTTGGCCATCCGTTAATAATAAACAAAGATCCGAGCACAACTCTTACTATTAGTGGTCCAAAAGTCATCAAAATACGACTATCACCAATATTTAAACGTCCTACCATTAAACTCACATCCTGTTAATAAATTTCGGACAAATACACAACTTAAAATCTATCAATCCTACTCAAGACCTCAAACTAATTGAAGCAAGTCATTATTTGTGAATCATTTATCCCTGAATTGTAATGTATTTTGAATTTACGGAAAATAAATCTATTGTCCTGAAAGTAAGATAATAAAGGTCCAAATTCACATGTTGTTTTGTCAATGGTCACGCCAATCTTAAGTTGGTCCACGATCATGTGAAAGAATAATTAAAAAGCATATAAAAATGGATAAGGGAATAAAAGGATAGTGAGCTATTTTTTTATGGCCTCGTACAAACCAAACATATTACTCTCTGTATCTAGAAATACTATTATGTATCCCATGTCCGGAATTTCTGTTTTTGGCATTATTACTTTGCCACCTGCTTCTTCAATTCTGGATGCATAGTCATCAACAGATGGCACAGTAATGTAATTTGTAACAGAATGTTCTGGAGCTTGACGTTTCATTAATCCTCCTCCGATACCTTTATTCCCATTTTCGTCTTTAGTGTCAAAAAACCAATAATCTTTAGATGAGTCTTCAGGGTTGCTCAATTTTTGCATTGTCCAATCAAATACGCCTCTGTAAAATGTTATTGCCCTTTCCACATCATCTGCAGGGATTTCGAAATGCTGAACAGTAGGCAATTTAAGCAGCTCCATATATTGAAACTATTTTTTTACTCATTTGTTATTTCTAGTTTGTACCCTTTAAAAAGAAAATGGTTATTAAAAATTTGGGCATAATATATATTTTTAAACAAGAATAGATATAACAATAGTTTTAAAAGTACCAAAATGAATTTCAAATAGTTACTATTTAAATTAAAATTTCAATTACGACGTTAGTACACTAATTATCCAACGTAATTGCAGCAATAAAAAAAACAGAATATTTTTTTTAAAGTACATAAAAGTCTATGCAACTCATTACAAGTTATATTTTGAAATGATTTTGAGCTACTAACATTTTTTTTCTTTTGGGGATCGGAATGCGATAAAACATAAATAGATATTTCACTCATGATACTCATATCGATTTCCCCGTATGGAAGAATTTTTTTTGATCATTATATCATGGAAGAAATAAATCAAATAACGCCGGAATGTATAAAACACTATCTAATATTAAAAGGTAAAATTGTTTAAAAATACGTCAGATGAAGCGGTATTATTATTGCAAATGGATCAGTACCTAAAAGCCACGCGGTTGCAATAAATGGAATTTGAAAAGAAAAGAAAAAAAACCAGGGTCAATATTTCGGGAAAAAGATCCTATACTTAATTTAATATCTTGGCTAAGGTCAGTTCAAAAGCTCGAAAATTTGGTTTGGAATCATTCCTGAAAGTGTTAGAAAAACAAGAAAAAAATAGGTTGATTTATTGTCCATATATATTGTGACCAAAATTTTCACTGGCTGTTGCGTCTCCAGAATTACATGAATCAATGATACTGGCATTTGGCGAATAGCACTGGGCACCTTGCATGGACCTTTGTGTATTTCCTAAGGATTGATCGGTACCACTACTACCACCCAGATCAAAACCCAAAAAGGCGAATGATAGATTACTGGTTGAAAGTGAAACTGAAACGACCAGCAAGAGAGCAATAGAAGCTAGGACCATTGTATTCTTAAAAGGCTTTTTATGCATTAATATTACAATAACGTTATGCTATATCGAGATTGTTTTACTTAAAACTGAATTTATATTACTATTATTTTCTATTGTAGTTTAATAGAGGTTCTTAGTCGATATTTTTGAACAAGAAGTTTTGTTAACTTTTTAGACAAAGAATTCAACTCCTTAAATCGTTATTTCCTGATCTTGGCCTTACCAAAAACAGTAAGAATATTCCAGATAATATAAGCACTAATTTACTAAATTCATTCAGATTCGAAAGTTGGATAAATAATTAGATGATTACCAAAAATGGTAAGGATGCGAGTCCAATTCTACCTCTAAACCAAAATCATAATAAAAAGTTAGATTTTTTGTCTCAAGAATCCATTAAAAACCACAATAAGACTTCCAAATCCACACTGGGCGAAAATAATGAACAATTATATATAAAGAGTAGAGAGAAGAAAATCAATAATTGTAATACAAGGGCCGGTGGTCTAGCCTGGTTAAGATACCGCCTTGACATGGCGGGGGTCGTTGGTTCGAATCCGACCCGGCCCATTGAAATTTACATGAATAGAAGTAGGTTGTTGAAATAACTATACTATACTTCGTAATTATTACCTCAAATTACAAGAATGTAGTATTAACTTAAATATTTCGAGTTCGTGGGCTAGGAGTATCTTGGCTAATAAAAGCAAAAACGATATCAATATTTTAAAATCTATTTTTATAATAACATTATCAATTTTTTTAATTCTTAACTTAATTTTTGCGACCCCTTCTCAAATGATGATGTCCTCACTGATTTATGCAACTTCCAATAATAATGAGAGTGATGAATTCATTTCGGATGGGTCTAGCAGTGAAAATGAAGTTCCTGATGAAGATAAAGTTGAAGTTGTAGAAGAAGAACAAAATACCGAAAATGACAGTTTAAACGATATTCCTGATACCAATATAGGGCTTTTTGATTCTGGGTCCATAGATAAAAATATACTAAAAGGTAAAGATATTTCATCAAGTATTGAGACAGCATATTTGACTATTAGCACTTTTAATGGCCAAGAGATAGTCGACTACTTTGGTGTTCCATTGCGCGACGAACTTGGAGAAACAGTTTCTGTTTGTGTAGAAACTGTAGCAGAGGGAGGAACTACAGTTTTAGCCATTCCTCATTGTTTTGCAAAAGGTTTTAACCATACAGAAACATTAGCAGTAAAACCGGGGCAAATTTTGATGGATATCCAGTATAGTCCTAGATTAATTGTTGATGATTCCTACGATTGCTCAATCAATTATTTAGTACCAAAGGAATCAAAAGGATGTCTGTTGGCCTTTTTGCCGGCTCCGATAGAAGGGGATATAACACCCAAACCTAAATCGGATTTTGGTAAATCAATGATAGGTCCCTAATTTCTTTTTACTTTTCAATCATATTTCCCAGGATTATAACCACATTTGAGGAACATTTGACCTTACAAACTAACTATTAAGCGTCTTAATTCTTTATCCATACATATCCCTAAAATTATCCTATAATAGACTATATTCAATCTTGAACCGTATCCCCACGGATGTATTTAAGTAGAGAAAGAAAATATATCGATTTAGTCTGTCTTTCAATAAAGCAGAAAATTAATGGATAGATTGTGACTACAATTGTTTTTGTTTCGGAAGGAGTGAGATGTTTGAATTATTCTAAATTATTCTATAAAGAAGTATAATAACCAAAAATTAATTTTATAAAGTTAAAGTTAATGGTTAAATTTAAATTTGAATTAGATTAAAATATGATATTTACCCAAGTGTTAAGAAGGAATGGAACAAAGAAAAGAGAAAATACATTTTAAATAAAAGTTTTGTAATAATCAGATAAGATAAGAGAACTTGAACAACAACAATCTAGTAATTTTTGGGAGCATTTAGATAATGCATCCTGATTAAAATAGCAACTCCCAGTAACAAATATCCAATATTGTAGCACAGATCAGATAATATTCCATTGCTTAAATTACCAACAAGATTATCATAACCAAATTTTATATCTGCAATGAGGGAGAAAAATGCAAACAAAGATACGAATATCCAATGAACATAATCCTTGTTAAGAGAAATAGATCGCCCTCTAAAATAATAAGTAATTGCTCCTATCATTATTAACAGATCAATTATTGGATATGCAAATAGTAATACAAAATCAAATATACCACCACTATAGTCTAAGACGTCAAAAATAAATACCGCAATATATATGACATAGAATACAATCATAGAGAACGTAATTATAGAACTGACGATAAATGCAAGTTCTATCTTGTATGATCTATTCATCGAGATGAAAAACAGAACAAAAAGAATGGATCCTGCGAGATAAAAAAAATCAGCAACGGATGGATAAGGATCTATTTTTAGGATCCCTTCATAATATCCATAGAAAACCTCAGCAATACACAACGACACTAGGGATATTAAAAGAAGTGTTTGCGAATTATGAATAATTCTTGACGATGCTGTAATTCTTAGTAGAAAGATAAACCATAAGAACGTGACAATCCCGACTGATATAATATTTGAAACATTGTATTCATATAAAAAACCCGTAAGCAAAAATGAGAAAGAAATTATTTGTGCTAGAACAAATAAGGTTAATATGAATTTCATAGAAAATTTGTATATCATATTACACCAAGAAAATTTGTTTTTGTATCCTACATAAATACTTGTATGTTAGAAAACCAAAGACAATTGAGATTGTTGTCTCAAATATATTCATTTGAATTACAATTTGGAAATTAAGGATAATTTGGTTATTTCTAGACAATGATCCTTTGACATCTTTAACCGAACAAATGCCTATTTGTACACAAATTGGAATGTAAGTCCAATTTATTAAAAAGTTGCCTCCTTACGTTCTGGCCTGTTTTCATATAACTGATTTAAAACGGATTTTGTTGTTTAATTATTAGAATCTATTAAGTCTTGATGCCTTAGCAGAGACAGATCTTATCTTAACAATTCTTTGAATTTGATTGTTATGTAGCATATCATTGTAAACTTGTTCTAACATTTGGATTCTATTCAACCTTGAATCGTGTCCCCACGGATTGGAACTAGAGTACTCTCTTAATACTATAGATCACAGAATAAATCCTGGCCTCGGATTTAGGATGACCTAGGCTTTTTATGGTCTCAGTCCGATAAGGGTATTAAGGATGAACAGATTGCATTGGGGTGCCGATATCTCTGAAATTACATCTTTTATCCACTTTAACATATCTGAGTAGCTTGTTTCATTGGCTACCTTGTTAAATATAGATAGAGAATGGTCTCCTGTAGACCATAAGAGACTGTATTTCTTGACAATTTGCTTCCAAAGATCATGGTGCCGCTAAACTTTGACAATGATGACAAAGCATTCATTATATGTAACGTCTTGTTTGGCGAACAGGTTAACAGTTCATTAACAGAATGCTCATCAAACAGATACTTACATTATTCGATTGAATAGTTATATCTAGATTCGAGTGTTGATTATGATAATTTGGTGGAGTTTTGGTGAAGGCTATTAACCATTAAGTCATTAAAGTAGTTGGGAATTCATGAATGATTATGAGTTTTATGAGGATAAAACAGTATCCTGTGAAAAGTGTGGTAACAATGACAAAGCCTATGTATGGTTTGATAAAAAAGAGCAGATGAATTTGATTAGCTGTGATAATTGTGGTGTTTATGAGAAGTTGGTTGGGGCGGCGCAGGCTGCTGAGAACAAACAGATGCTTTGTTGTGAAGGTCTTAAAGATTTCTTAAATCAAGAATTATATATTGATGAAAATCCAAGAGTCTTCGAAGTTATGGGAAAATTCTTCTACTATTTTGAAAATAGTCCTAATCCAGTCGTTGAACAGATAAAGTTTTGTCCTTTTTGTGGAGTTAAATTGGATCTTATCGGGATTTCTGGATAACTGAATGATAAAGTATTGTTTCAAATAATATCAAGAATTGTATGGAGAGTTTTGCGTATCGAGATGATAGTCCACATGCCTTGATATTTGACTTTGGTTTTATCTCCATTGCTTCCACCTCTTTTTTTGTTGTGTTTCCAGAATCGTATTATCCTCTTTAGTTGTTCATACTTATGTAAATTGACTCGCTATCGATATATGTACGCTAAGGGGTAAATTTTCTTATAGCATCCTTTCAAGTGGGGCCCCAAGGTATAGAGATTGATAAGAAAACATCGTAGCATACTACTTCTGTTTTATGGAATATCCAATTCAAATTAATTACATCAATCATGCTAATATTAACAAGAAATTGAATTAACTATCATAGTTTAATGATAATTATAATACTCATAGAATTAAACTAGAAAAAGTTTGTCTGTCAGTTTTAGAATTATTCAATGGTGTGTTGAATAACTACTTTTCAAACAAGCTATATAGCTTCTTTTATTAGGATAGATATTGTCGAATTGCTCTAAGAAGGAAAAGAAGGAGAAAAAGCCAAAGAGAAAGATTAACTGGAGCGAGTACAACGAGTCTCTTGTCAGGCGGGGTGAAATGCTGTTTGATTCAGATTTTTTACAGAACTGGCGAGCAGAATTAAAGATAATGAACGAAGGAAAGGAAGGCCCTCATTATCGCTATCCGAATTCCTGGATATCGCTGCTCGCCACCGTACATGCGTACCTACTTCCATACCGTCAATTAGAA
>WHSX01000113.1 GCA_009379865.1 Candidatus Nitrosocosmicus sp. | reverse complement strand
AGTGTGCAACACCAGCCTATGTGGTTGTATTCAAATTAGTTATTCGACAGAGCACGACATTGGATATATTATTCCTTGAGAATGTCTAGATAAAATGATACCTATAGTCATAAAAACTTAATGATGCAAGATTGATTGTTTATTTATTAGCTAACTTTGCGCTTTTATGGAGTAAAGGAATTAACCGTAAATATATTCAATCGCAATTGGCCCATTGAAATTATTCTGTTTTAATCTTTGTAATAATCTCTCAAGATCAATGTCATTATCTAGATGCTCTTCATCCTTTATTGCAATAAATTGATTCTTATAGTTTCTCTTAAGAACTTCATAATTAGAATAAATCCATTTGTAATTATCTTTTAATTCTCTTAATTTATCAAGTTCAAAGTCCATGAACATTTGTGGATTCATGTTCAAACATAGTTTCCATTTCTTATAGTTATGCTGTATATAGTCTATATCAATATCAATATCTCACATATCAGATCTATTGAAACATTTAGATCAAAGAAATCCAACCCTTCCTATTCATAGTTGACTTTTAGTCAATGTTTCAATTATACTTGCGCCTGCATATACATCTACATTGGAACTTGAGATCTCCTTGTAAATTTAGTCCGTGTGTACTACTACGATATGCTACTAGTATGAATTGAGTATTTGTACTAAAATCACAATTTTAATTGGAAGAATAGGTTTAGTTTCGTTTTCAAATCAAATGCTTTTGGAATAAACTTTGTAAAATTCGATAAAAACTAAAATAATTAAGATATTTATTATGATAGTAAATTACATTACAAATATGGTAATTAGTAGCAATAATAAGAAAAATGTAGAAAATAGTAAAGTCAAAAAGGAAAATAAGGATGCAGTTGATTCTACAAAAAAGGACAGTATCAGTTTATCAAGTTCTATTTTAACAGAATTAGATAATAAAGAATTAACAGAATTAGATAATAAAGAATTAACAGAATTAGATAATAAAGAAAAAGAAAAGCTCTCATATTATGAAAAACAAGTTCTAAAGGAACTAAAAGGTATTAGAAAAGCATCCAAGAATATACTCAAAAGTATGAAGAAATTCGGTAGTTAATCAAATTTATAGATGACGCAGTGTCCACTCACCATCTTCAAAAACTACAAATAAACGAGTTACTTTTAGTGGTATGAAAATTTGATTTATGAGGTCAAGGTCATCAAACGTTGAAAATACCAGTTTATTTTACATTGTTTTATTTTTGTTTTGATCTAAAGTACCTCTTTTACCATCAATTAAGTTGATTTAAGGGTTAAGGTAGTCTCCAAGATCGATGCTCATCCATCCATCCAAAATATCAATTCTTCACTCAGAATATACAAGTCAAGTATTGGGGAATTACATTCTAAACGCCCTACTCAACATTATTAATTCTGGTCCAGTAGTTAGATTACCTACAATCAAAGACCGAGTGTTCCAAACAATGCCTGATGACAGATATGGAATACCACCATTGATAGTCAAAGGCTCTACGTCTACCTTTAAAACTGATGAAATAGTTTCGACCTCTTTTTCTGTGGCCTTTGGATGTACCGCAGCACCACCATTTGTTGATACAATCATCGAACCAGTTTGATTGAAATCAGCAACAGACATTGTGTGAGATTCTATTCCTAAAACATCACCTATTTGTTTATCAAACTCATTCTTGAATAATGGAGACACAATTGCTCCTTTATCATTGGTAGATATTAGATTGCCTATAGCCGTCAATTTTGAATCTAGTCTGGACACATTCAATCCAGTTACATGTTTTAGATGTACCACCTCATCCTCTGACGCTGTTGAAGGAAGGAGCATCCCATTATTATTTAGGACTACCATAGGACCAATTATTCTATTTCCTGCTATAGAAACAAAAATTGGATCCACTTCTAAAATATCTGTTATTTTCTTAAACTTTGTCTCAGCATAACCATGTGGAAGTAATACCATTTTATCGTTAGATTTTGCAAATATACCTACATTAGGACTTTTATACAAGTCGTACCTGAAAATACCCAAATAATTTAGAACATATGTAGATTATCATATGAACCTATTGATTAAAGTTTAATATAATAATAAATAGAAATGTAAAAAATACTAATTATAATATGGTAATAGAATTTAGCATGTCTATTAGGAAAGTCAACATTATAATTTTCGCATTACCATGTGTATTACTCTTGTTTTTGTCTAGTTGGTTTGGCCACAATGGCCTGATAGATACTACACAAGGCCCCCCTTTGTTTTCAATGAATAAAGCATTAGCTCAAGAAACCAGTTGGTCAAATTATACAACCGATGATAGCAATCTAAGCATGCTATACCCCACAGATTGGGAGATTGTCGAAGATAAAAAGAATGATGAAAATCAGACCAATGATATAATAGTATTTCTATCACCAAAAGAAAACCCTGAAGATCTCTTTCAAGAAAACATTGTGGTAAATATTTTGATGCCAAAAAATAACTTTACAATCAATGAAAGCATCAATACACAAGATATTGTTCAGAAACTTGTAAATCAGAATAAGGGATTTAAATTTGACAACATATCCACCATACATATTGATAGCATAAACAAAACAGCTGAAAGCATAACATACAGCTTTGAAAATGCAGGTTTTTTGTTTAAAACTAAACAGATTTTCTTAACTATTAATAATAATATCTATATTTTTTCCCTTTTAACTGAGCAAAAGGAATTTGACAAATACACACCAATTCTTGATAAGATGCTCATGAACATTCATTTGTCGATCTAAAAAAAGGTGCGTTTTGTTAGTTTACTAGTTTGTAAACTTGTCTAACCCAGTATAAATTTGGGTATCAAGGATGTTTGTAAAACTAGCAGTCAAAACATCAGTCATTTTAGATGTACTTGGATTTGACCAAACAAAAGAGGTTTGATATTGATTTGAATCAGAAGTAGTATCAAGATTTTGTGTAGAAATAGGATGTAAAGATATAGAATTTTCATCAATATTAGCAGCCATACTGGTCTGTGAAATCGTCAAACTACTAACAACAATAATTGTCGACAGTATGATTAACAGAGTCGATTTTGATGTAATTATTTTCATATCTTAAAAAATAGTAGTTATATATCTTATAAGAAACTCTTCAATCGTTACAGTAATAAATTTAATTAGATTTACACTCTGTAAAACCAACTATTTTTTTTTCTATAGTATTTTAGCTGAATGTTTTTATATCATACTTTCGGATTTCACAGAAACTTTATTTTTATCCTCATATTTCTTTATATGATTTCCAAGTTCTAAAGTTTTGGAAATTTCATCTAACCCATTTACCAAGTAATTTTTTAACGTAGGATCAATATCAAAATCAAAGACTTTAGAATTTATCTTAATTTGTTGTTGTATTAAATCTATTTCAAAGTTTTCATTTATTTTAGAGGAAAAGAAATCTTCGATTGTATTTTTGTCCATTTTGATGACCAAAACACCATTTTTAGAACAATTACTGTAAAAGATATCTGCAAAAGATACCCCGAGGATTACTTTGAAGCCGTAATCCTTAAGGGCCCATACAGCATGCTCTCTTGAGCTTCCTATACCGAAATTTTCACGCGTTAATAGAATCTGTCTTCCACTAAATACTGGTGAGTTCAATACAAAATCCTTTAATGGTATACCTTGCTTATCATAACGCCAATTAAAAAATAAATATTCACCATATCCAGTTTTACCCAAAAGTTTTAAGAATTGTTTTGGAATAATCTGATCTGTATCAATATTGGCAATATCAAGAGGAACTACCTTACTTGTCAGATTCTTAAAAGGTTCCATAAGTACACCGGTAATTTTTATCTGTAATAAATCAAATTTAAACCCATTCTCTCACATCAACAAACTTTCCGGCTATTGCAGCGGCCGCAGCCATCAGAGGACTAACAAGGTGAGTACGTCCCCCTGTACCTTGACGTCCTTCGAAATTTCTATTTGAAGTGCTAGCACACCTTTCACCTGCTTGAAGTATATCAGGATTCATGCCTAAACACATACTACAGCCAGGCTCTCTCCATTCAAAACCAGCATTGATAAAAATTTTATCCAATCCCAGCTTTTCGGCAGCAATTTTTACCTGCTGTGATCCTGGAACGACCATTGCTTTAACATTAGAAGATACTTTTTTTCCTTTCACTGCATTAGAAGCTTCAATTAAATCTTCTAATCTTGCATTTGTACAAGATCCGATAAAAACTCGATCCACTGAAATATCAGTAATTGGTAACCCTGGTTTTAGATTCATGTATTCGAGGGCCTTGATAGCAGATTTTTTTTCATCATCATTTCCTTTAGAATATTCATCAGGAGAAGGAATCGCAGAGTCCACATCGATGGTCATAGCGGGATTAGTGCCCCAAGTAACTTGAGGAGCAAGATTATCGATATCAATGGAGAAAGTCTTATCGTATTGCGCGCCGTTATCAGATCGGAGATTCTTCCAATCGTCCATTTGTTGATCAAATAATTCATTTTTGGGAGAATAGACTCTTCCCCTTAAATATTCAAAAGTAATATCATCTGGAGCAACAAGACCTGCTCGAGCACCTGCTTCGATAGACATATTACAAATAGTCATGCGTTTTTCCATTGTGAGGGATGAAATGTAGTTTCCCTTATATTCAATCACTGATCCTGAACCACCAGATGTACCTATTTTTCTAATAATGTTTAATATAACATCTTTAGATGATATAGCCTGGTTTTGCTTTAAGCCGCCATTCAAAACTATTTCAAAATTTTTTGACTTTTTCATCCACAGACATTGAGTCGCCAATACATGTTCTACTTCACTGGTACCAATACCAAAAGCCAGGGATCCGAATGCTCCATGAGTGGAGGTATGGCTATCACCACAAACAATCGTACTACCGGGAAGTGTCAATCCCAATTCTGGACCGATTACATGAACTATCCCTTGATACTTATCATGAATATCAAAAAGTCTTATTCCGAATTCTTTACAATTATTTTCTAACGCTTTTATCTGTAACGATGAAATTTGATCCACAATGGGCAAGGACCTATTAGTAGTAGGAACGTTATGATCTACAGTAGCAAAAGTAAGATCGGGTCTTCTAACATTTCTCTCGTTAATCCTAAGGCCATCAAAAGCTTGAGGTGAAGTTACTTCATGCACATAATGTCTATCAATGTATAAAAGCGACAAATCACTACCTTCATCAGAATATACTACGTGATTATCCCAAATCTTGTCGTATAGAGTTTGTGCCAACTATAATGTATATTAACAAAACGACTATAATAATAATTATTTCATAATTAATTGAGAATTAACAATGCTTAAATGTAGTCTTTTATCATTTGATATAAATGCATGTTAATGATGATCGATATCCTCAACAAATTTTAGATCAAATTAAAAAAGGAACAACTACTTGTGCTCTTACCTGTAGTGATGGTGTAGTATTAGCTGCAGATACAAGAGCAAGTGCAGGATTATTTATTGCAGATAGGCATGTTATGAAAATACAAAAAGTTGATAATCATTTAGGTATGACAATTGCAGGTGGTGTTGCAGACGCCCAAAATCTAGTTGATACAATGAGATATAACTCAAATATATACAGATTATCTAAAAAAGAGTCCATTCCAGTAAGTTCTGCTGCAAGACTATGTTCTAACATTCTATTTAATCAAAGATATTTCCCCTTTTATGTTCAAATTATCATGGGAGGATTTGATTTTCGTCAGCAAAAAGGACAAATTTATAATATAGATTTATTTGGTTCGATGACTACAGAAAGCTTTATTTCAACAGGTAGTGGGTCCCCTGTTGCTTATGGATATTTAGAGTCGGAATTTAAGGAAGGAATGAGTGTAAATGAAGCTTACAAAGTAGCAATTCAAGCCATTGCCGCAGCCATTAGAAGAAATGCAGGTACTGGAGACAGCATAAATGCAGTAATAATAGATAAAAATGGATATAAAGAATTATCTAAAGAAATTAAAGATAGCGTCGGCGCTAAATTTTAATCATTTTTATCCTCATACAGTCATAAAATAAAAATAAAAATCATTGAGTTTATTCTAACTTAATCTAATCTAATTTATAACCCATAAAATCTTCAATTATGACTTCGGTCTCCTCTGGGAGTTCAATAATAGGTAGCAATTTTTTAATGAACTTATTAGCAATTATATGAATTGATTTAAAAGTATTATTTTTTAGGAAGGAGTTTAATAATTTCAGAAATTCAGTATAACTTCTAGGATCATATTCGTCAAAGTGTTTTGTAAATATATTATGAGATGTGGGATAAATATCTGATATTTCAACTGGAATCAAGCCAAAAAAAGGATTATAAAGACAAATTGAAGCCTCAGGAAAAGTATTGGAAAGTTTTCGCAATACAGATGAGGAATAGAATGGTCTTATCCCCTGATCTGGATACAAAAGTAGGATATTATTATTGGGCGATTTGTAGTTATTAATTAGCATACTGCGATAATTTTTTAGCTCTGGTCTAAACTGATCTATTGGTTCAAACAAATAGATTGCTTTTTGCTTAAAGACAGGAGTATTTTGTTGAATATATTCAAAATTTTTAATTGTATGGATTGCATCCATTAATTTGGGATGAGATCTCGCTTTTTGCAGCACGTATTCCCAAAGCCTACCATCGTAAATTGATTGCTTTACTGCAGACATTTCCTGTTTTAGAACATACAAATTATGTTTAGCAAGATTAATAATTCTGGTTTGAGGGATTTCATCGATCAATTCTTTAACTGAATAATATGAACAAACAGGACAGCAACACGGCAAATATGAGAGATCTTCTAACCTCAGTGTTCCTGAAGAACTCATATAACGATTAGCTTTTGCATACAAGATATACGATGCAGAATCAAATGTATCGCAACCTAGTGCAACAGCAAGAGGTATTGTTAATGGATGACCTGCACCAAATAAATGGATAGGTTTGTTTGGTATGGATAATTTGGTAGCTTCTATAAGTCGAGCAAGTGTAGAAAACTCATAAGCTTCCATCAGTTCAACTGGACTACCAATTGCAAAAAATGAAAAACCCTTTTTATCTAAGAGTGAGGCGGAATACCGTACGAGATCAAAATGCTCAGCTCCCTGAATTGTTCCAGTCCATATTTCACCTTTTGATGATAAAATATCATCATTGCTATTATCATGATTCTGGTCAGTTCGATTTTTTCTTATGATATCGATTGTTTCATCTATATTTGAAATAGTTTCATTTACATAGGATTTTGCCGTGTTATAAGGCAACCCATAGCCTGTTGGTTTATCTAATGGAACGGGAATATCACTACCAATATTCAGTTCAAATTGGGCCATTATCGAAGGTGTTACGTTGACTTTACCATATTCGAGCACTTGGTAACCTCCTGAATCTGTCATGATAGGTCCGTCAAAATTAACGATTTGATGAATTCCCTGTTTTTCGGCCTTTTCACCATAAAATTTGAAAGCGATATATGCATTTGTTATTATACATTCAAAGCCAAGACTTTTTAAAAAACTTGGGCTGATTTGTTGTTTGACTGGATGAATTACAGGTATAAACGATGGAGTTTCAAAAGAACCATGAGGAGTGGTTAATTTACCGATCCGAGCAGCTAAATCAGTACATTTCACCTCAAATACCAAGATTAATTCTTGGACTCCCTAAGGAAATCATCGTAAATCGCTTTTACACGTGAAGCAGACAGGCCAGATCCTTCTTCGATTCCAGATTCGGTCACTTTAATTTTATCCATCACAATGATTGCGCCTACGTCCTCTCTGATCTTTACTAATCCAGGGAATACTCTTGACAACCTTTCAGCAAGAGCTTTCAAATCAAATGGCCTCTCTAAGAGTTTTACCTCCTTTACGAATAAACCGTTTATCATTAGTTTTTGGATTTGTTGAGATTCTACATGGTCCAATATTAAATCAAATTTTTCATTTAAACCAGTCAAAATACCAGAATAAGTTTTATTGTCTGAAGTCTCGATTGAAACTTTTTTTCCTAAAAATTGTACACTTTCTTCAGCAAATCTTCTTGAAATTAAAGCAGCCATTATCCAAGAGGATAATGTCTTAAGGTATATATATATGAAATCAGTTCAAATCAAATTCATTTCAAAAATTTCAACATATCCGGATCATTTTGAATAACTGGCAACCAATCGATGTTTCCGAAAGATCTTTGCTTCTTATCCCCATACATATGGACAATCTTTTGAGCCGATAAGGACGGTAAAATGCTAGTTGCGATCTCTAATTCAGAAAGTTTAGAAAATTCAAAGTTTTTTAATGCATCATAGGATATTATGCCCAAGATCTCGGCAACTATATTGTCGCCAATTTTAGTTTGTGAATATGATCTGTTTTCATATATTTTTCTTAGTTCGTACGGAGACCTTCTTAATATTACTGCAAGGTCTACTAACAGTGGATCTATTACATAGGGTGCAAGATGTCCAACAATGATACTATCTTGATATTCTTTCTTAGAAAGCAACAAAGTCAAAAAGTCAAATGACTTTTGAATATCTACATCATGGTTTCCTCTTTGGGCAGAAATTAAAAGATTTTCAGACAAAATTATCTTATTAATATCAACAATCGGTATTTTATCAAACAAAGATGAGAGGATGGTAGCGATGGTGTGTTTGCCAACACCAGGTGTTCCAGAAAGTATTATTTTCAAAATACTATTACCATTATCTCATATTCTTAGTTTTCTCAATATAAAGAGGATGAATTAAACAACGTTCTAAGAATATTCATTGAAGAAATTATTGACGTAATCCTTAAGATCATCTCTTAATTTTATTACTTTTGTCCTTTTATCACCATCTAGATTTGTATGGAGTAATACGTCTAAACCCTCAACCAAGTACTGGATGTTTGAGAATGTAAGCAGAGTCTTTTGATTTCTGTCAGTATTTTCTTCCACGTCGATAATGTTATTTCGGAATTGTTAAAGTTTATGGTTTATTAGGTTTAAAAAACGAACAGATCACTTGTGAGAGATAGAGAGATAACTGCTTACCTTAATAAGAACATACCACTAGTTTTATAATATAGAAAAATCTATTCAAACTTTAATATATATATAAATATCAAAATAATCATGATGAAAAGGCTTGGTATTATTTTTTCAGGACTATTGATAGTATTATTATTATCAAACATCAATTATAATGCAAACGTCCA
>WHSX01000112.1 GCA_009379865.1 Candidatus Nitrosocosmicus sp. | reverse complement strand
AGGAGGATGGGACTTGCATGCGTCTGTATTTCTGAATTAAGAATGATATTCATTTATAGTTGTAATTAACTGCTTTTAGGCCAATCGTACTAGAGAATGATGTAAACAGTATCATAAACCTTTTTCCGTGATGATTTAATTATTAAAGTAGGACTATATTTTCATTCAAGATCATGTCGTAAGGTCTATTTGTGTAAGAAAAAAAATGCAAGATAAGTTTTAGGGATTAAATGACGTTCCTTATAAACGGAACAATTGCATATTGTTTTATGTTAGTTTATACTATTACTGTATCTTGTAAGAATAAGGAAATTGTACGACCTATTCTAAATATATATCAAATTTATTATGTATAATATAAATAGAGATGCATTAAGTAAATCCACAAAACCACTAATGGTGGGAAAAAATTGTATTGGTTGTCTTTAGATATCATCTTTTCCCTAAACTCAAATAACTTGCCAACAATCTCGACTATTTCCACAACCATGTTTTTGTCCAGTCAGTACCGTTAGTGTCTTTCCAGTAGAGATGAAGTCCTACTTTTCCGTCAATGCTTTCCATCTTCTTATCATCCGATTGGAAGAACATAGTTCCTTTTAATAGTAAATTTCCTTCGCTGTCATATTTTCCGGTATCCTCAGCAGTAAATGTTGCTACATTGTCATTTTGAACTATCATACCTTTACCCATGCTGCTAATTTCAGGCGATGAATAAGTTGATATATATGTACCATATTCAGTAACATTGCCTATCTCTTTCATATTACCCTGAGCTATGTAAGAGTCCTTGGTTTGTTGTGGATCAATATTTAGTACTTCTTTACCTGTATCTTTTGCATCCGTTAGTTCATAAAATGGCAATCCAAATACCGATGTTAGTTTATTAATTTCTTGTACCGAATCATGATATGATGTATTATTCAAAGTAGATGTGTTGGCCGCCGCTGTGGTAGGAGTGGAAGTGGTGATGTTTGAATTATCTTGTGTTAAGGTTGTCGCACTTGCTTCTATTGCAGTTGAATTTTGAAAGATCAGTACTATTCCTGTTCCCATAATTATTGGGATGATAAGTAGGGGATATGAAATAAAACTATATTTGTAACTCATTACACATAGCAGACTCAAATCTATATTTAAGATTTTACCATCTACTGATTCAAAACTCGATTAAATTGAAACCACTGTCTTTTGTAATTCCCTGTCCATCTGCTAGTTTCGATCAAGATGTCGTCTATTTATTATCAAGTTCAAAAAAAAATAAAGGAAACCTGATTTGCAAAAAATTTAAACGATTGGTATATTCTTACACTATATGATAGGAAGACAAACCAAGTACCGTTAGTATTTCGAGTTTGTAAGTTGTATGCATTATAATACATTATAGTACATATACAAGTTTCTTGATAAGTATTGCAAATATATCCAAAGCTGTATTGAAATATGGATTCCTATGAATCATAAACAAACTTTACTAATAATTTTATTAGCCGCATCTTTACTAAGTGGTTGGGTATTCATAATCGGTAATTAATTCTTGTCTGCACAATTGTCTGGACTAGCCAGGTTAGAAAAAATTCCAAGATATTGCCTGTTTGAAGAAGCAGTTAACGATGAATCTACCGCTTCGCTATATGTAGCACCCACTCTGGACTATAAAATAATTGATAAAGATGTGTTTTCCAAAGATCAAAATAGAATACAGGCCGTTCTCAAAGCCCATGGACACATTCCTATAGATGGACTGGTGGAGCATTTGGATATGGGATAATAACAGTGATGGGGTTGGACGTTGTATGTTTAGTACAACCCATAAAGGAGTAGTAGATAGCGTAAAGCAGACAAACAGGAACGATATGGTATGACATGATCACTATCCTTCATTGGTTCTGATCCATCTTGTAGTAATAATCCTGCGGTTAAAAAGATAGCCTATCAATCCCCAGGTGGTGTAATAATAAACGACAAAACCTCAATACTGTATGATCTACCAGCAACATTCACAGGAACCGATGCTTTAACAAAAGATAAACTGACATAAGGCCTAGAACCGACGCTAAAAGACTAATCTCCTTCGCTCTCGAACCAGTATTTGATATATCTGGGACAAAGTTAAAAGCTGTCTGTGTTACAGACATTCATGATGCAGTGCAAAAAATCATCAATCCATAACAATTAAAAATTTCAAGTTTTTAATCACTATTTTTTTGGGCTCGATTGTATTTTCCTTTTCAATCATACATATGATAAGCATCTAGATGCGTGCATGTTAATTTGCATATATAGATAAATATCGAGGACTAATAACTACAATGAAATCTATTTGGTTGGCTGGAGCTATATTGTTATTTGTGAAAAATGTGGTTATATTTCCTCAGAAAAATTACCTGAGGAAAATGCAAAAAAGCTTTTGCATGAACATGAAGAAGGTTCAGAAACCTGTACTACTGGTCATATAAAACTAATGAAAGTTCGAACCTAAATTGCGTTGACTACGCCTGCACTCTTATAGAGCATCTTTACACATTCAGAATAAGTTCTATATTTGAATTTAATTTCACTAATTGGAATATCCTCATCAAGCTGTTCCTTGGATGTATCAACTTTATACTTTTTAGATATGTCATCTAAAATTGTGTTTATTGTCGAGTTGGTGTAGGATTCGACTATCAGGCGGTCCATACTTAAACTATTAATTTCCTAGTATTTATTCTTCTATATTACTCTCTTATTTGTTCCCCTATGATATTATTTTTTGCTTCTGTTATTGCTTTTGATTTTACTTTGTTGATATTTGATTGTAGTCAAAACTTGATTTTGCTAGGGTTATGTTTTCGATCCTTCAATAAAGCCCGCTAAATACCGATAGATTGTAATTTTGGAAGCCCCTAGAATTTATTAAGATTCTGATCCTGGTTATTTCTGTTGTAAATACTATGATTTGTGATGATATATAGAGACTCTATCATACAAAGATGTGCGATTCTTGTTGATGCGTTTGATTCCAATTGAATACCAAACATTTTTCCATGATATGTTCTGATGAGTTGAGATGAGGATGTGTGATTATTAAATACATATTTCGATTTGGCGGTGCACATTATGATGAGACTACTTGATATTCTGGTTTGAATTTCGACATATCATTCAGATCCTATGTATTACGATACTAAAATAACAATTTCTGGTCTACTTGTTTACTTGCTTCCTTTGTATTCTACCTAATGCTAATTAATTTGTACTCCACATAATACGTTATATTTCATAAAATCTGAGTACAATTGCATGGTAGATTATTATTCCGTGTTTTTGAGTTTATTGGGAGGATTATTTTCTACACTGATGATGTCTATTTTCGAATTTCCTTTTTGGAGAAGGTGGGGACTAGAAGGAGTTCTTGAATGGCATGAAAATCAGGTGTTATATAGCAAATTTTTTAAAACTAATAGAACGCAGATTAATTTTCCTGGACTTTTTTTTCTTCATTTTGTAAATGGCGGATTAGGGGGAATTGGTTTTTATTTTTTATTGACTTTATTTCCATTTTTAAGTACTATAATGTTTTCCGTAGGCATCCTATATGGTTTAGTTTTATGGGTTCTGACACTCCTACCAATTCACAAACCCATAACCGGAATTGATCCATTTAAACATCCATTAGGACTTGGTCCGGTCATCATAAGTTTAATTGGCCATTTACTATATGGTGCGATTCTATCTGTTCTTATGATGCAAATTTTCTAAATTTCTTTTTCGCTCATTCTTGCTTATTTTAGAATATCTCTGATCCTTTTGAATTATCTCTGCCCAAAGATTTCTGTCTATGAATGCATATATTTAGAACTTTGATTTTATGTAACTATCTTTTTTCTTTTTACACATACTTTTTGATATCGATATTATCTGCACCAGGTATTTTAGCAATCTCAAATCTGTCTTTATCCTTGAGAAGAGAAATCGTGGCGTCTATCCCTAATTTTGTGGTTAATAGATTGGTTTGATCACTAGAGGGATCTAAACTTGAACCCTTTGCATTTGTTATAATTAGAAAATCTTTATCCGCTTGGGTTCTAGTAGAAACGGCATATTCTACTTCTACAGGATTCCAGGGATTAATATCTTCATCAACTATGATGGCAGTCTTAAGAGAGGGATGTGCTGCAAATGCAGTTAGAATTGCGTTTTTTGGTTCGCCCTCTAGTCTCTTCTTAATCTGTACGACTGCGGTTAACCAGTTGCTGCCTCCATCGGTTAAGTGTACCATTCTAGTAGAGGGAACAGTGTTCTTAACGTAACTAAAAATTTTGGCTTCGATCGGCAGTCCCATTAATAACCTATGTTCTGTGTATCCAGGCAATATATCATAATATATAGGATTATCTCTATACCAAATTTTATTAATTTCAAAAACTGGTTGTTTCCGTTTAAAGTCATATGTTCTCAGCATCTCGACCATCCATTCTTCGGATACTTCGTCATGAAGTATTTTGCCTTCTATTACTATTTCGCTATGCTTTGGTATCATTAAATCGGAATAATCATTCTTTGCAAGCTTTAGATTACCATTTAAGAGATAATTTGCAATTGCAATTTCATCAATTCCTAATGCTGCTTGATATGCTGCTGCAATATTCAGGGCTGGATGCACTCCGACTACAACATTAATTTTCAAATCTTCTTTATGTTCTTTAGCGTAAACGAAGCATTTATGAAGATGCCTGCCCTCTACCATTCTTATTACCATTTTGCTATTATTAAGTAGTAACATTCTATGAACTGAAGAATTTTGATTTCCATTCTCCTGGTCCTTTACATATATTGTAGATGACGTTATAAAGGGACCCGCATCTTTTTCAAAATGACTTACGATTGGAAGATCATAAAGATTTCTAGTACTATTATTTTGAAATAGTGCGTCATTGGAAAATTCTTTTGGGTAATATTCTGATCCTATGTTTCCTAAGTTAGATAAATCGATTTTACAATTTGGGGTTGAAGATTCAATCCCATAAAAAAAGCGTTCCCTAGTTCCCAAGATGTTTGAAACAACTTTAAATTTCGATTCGTCAACGTTGGTAAACATTACCGCCTCTTTCTTATCAAATTTACTTATTATTGCAGCAAGTTCAAACTTCTTTTTTACTTTCTTGTGAATAGTTATTAATTCTCCTCTTTTCTCGAGGTTTAATAAAAAGCTTCTTAAATCATATTCATGTCTTAATCCAGAGTCTTCTTTTCTGATGCTATTTTCAACATTCTTTTGTTTGGACTTTGAATCATAGTTACTTGTATTGTTGTTTTTCAAAATACCCTTTCGATCCTTGTTGTTGTGTTCTTTTTTTACCATTTATTTCTCCTCTATTGCTGAAAGGATCTTTTCATTAATTATTATCATGTCATCTAAATGTAATTTATTTTTTGTGAACATTGATATTATGCAGATACCATTTTTCATCAAGGAAATCCTGGTAGAAAGGGTGTCAATGAATAATTGATCATTCTTGTCTTGAATCACTCTGGCCGTGTTTGATTTGTTTGTCACAGCTAAAGAAACCGAAATAGATCCAAGCTTTGATTCATTCTCTGATATTGAAATAAAATAACCGTTATCAAATCTTAGTATATTTAAGAGAAATTTTCTACCCAGGGTGTTCGAAATAATCTCTGTAGGATAATTAATCGACATTATTTATGATTTTAAGGTAAATCATATTACTGTTAAATCTTTCTTTGAACACGCGTGCAAATCTATATCTATAATTAAATTCTCAAGATAGTCTGGGTAGAAATGAGAAATCTACAAATAGATGACATTACTTATAAAAGACTCCAATCATTGCTAAGCGAGTATATTTCATCAAAACAGCAAGATAAGGATATCAATGATTTGTTAAATGAGTTAATTGATAATTATCAAGAAGTTCAATGGGGTACATTGGGAGGTGGAGCAGGTGGCGGTTAAGTGAGCTAAAATGCAGTTTTTTAAGAATGATTACAATTAATAAATAAAATATGGCATTGATCTTTTGAACCATAGTTGCTTATATCTCATATTTCAGATATTCATTTGGGTTATGCTCAATTCAATCTCCAAGAGCGAGAAGAAGATCTATACGAAGTTTTTGGAGAGGCTGTTGAAAAATCCATTAGTGAGCATGTAAAAGCTATCATTTTAGCAGGTGATATATTTCATAATCCTAAACCAAATGGTGCTGCCATTATTAGGCTTGCCCGAGAACTAAAAAAACTAAAAGAAAAATCAATTCCAGTATTTTTTGTATTAGGTGAGCATGACATAAGTAGGTCCAATGACGTACCGCTGCCATACCTATTTCATAATTTGGGATTAGCAAGAAGACTCAAACCCGATTCACCGGTTCAAATCGACAATCTACTAATTTATGGATTCAATAAGGAACGTCGTTCCAATATTGATAACGGTTTGATCAGACCATTTAGAACATTAGAGTCTAGCCTGAAAAATGACATCCAAACACATGCAGTTCAAAATCATCGGTTAAAAAAGGTACTTGTTCTTCATCAAGGCCTTTATGATTTTAACAAATTTGCAGGCGAAATTTTTTCCAATGATTTACCAGTCGGATTTGATTATTATGCTATGGGTCACTATCATGACCACATTGAGAAAAGATTTGCTACTCTAAACGAAGGTTTGGTGGCATATCCTGGTTCCATTGATCTAGGACATAACGAAGCCATTTCAGACGTGGAGAAGGGATTTCTGTTAGTAGATCTTTCAGAAGTTTCCGCAAACGTCAATACTCATTGGATAAAGCTAGAAAAGAGACGACATCAGTTTGAATATCCAATAGAATATCCAGATTTGGATGATAAACTGGGTAGTATCGTACAAGAATCTACTCAATATTCAAAAAAACCTGTTATTGATCTAAAAATAAGTGGAGCGGATATAGATCCCAAAATACTATCTAGACAATTATTACAATTAGAGGCTTCGTTTTTGTATTATAACTGGAGTATTCTAGACAAAGATTCCGCTACTGGATTTTCTTATGATAATGCCGGAGATTTTGACATGGATAAAGAGATGTCTTCATTGATTCTAAAATCTCTTCATTCTGAATCTTTGACTCATCTATCATTGGATCTAATCAATATGTTTCATAATCAGGATGACTCCCACGATAATAAGAATATTGATAAAGATAAAAATAATCAAATTGCCAATTATGTTTGGAAGTTTTTTGAAAATAATAAATCAACCTATCAAACTTTAGACAAATCAAAAATAGATGGAAAAGGTGATTAGAATTGATAAAAAGGATAGTTTTGAATAACTTTTTATCACACACTGATACTTCTCTTGAGCTTCATTCTGGCATTACAGTTTTCGTAGGACATAATGGTTCCGGTAAATCCAGTATTATTGATTCTATAACTTTTGCACTGTTCGATGAACACACTCGCAAATCTCACAAAAATTTGCTAACTAGGGGAATGGGTGGATATGTTAATAATGAAACGGGGTCGTTTGTAATTTTAGAATTCTCTATAGGGACCACAAATTATAGGATCAGAAGACAAATAGATAGCCAAGGCCGACTGACTTCGGTTAAATTAGAACAGGTAGTTAAAAATGGCAACAATAATTTGGAGATGGATCAAAATGACAAATCCATCTACAGGCCAATGATCTCTGGTGAACGAAAGCAACTTGGTGAATCAGTAATTCGTGAGACAGAGTCTATAATGGGGATCAACTATACTAAATTGCAAATAGCGGGTATTATCCAACAAGGTGAAATTAGTAAAATAATAGATTCACAACCAAAGGAATTTAAAGAATTACTAAATAATATGATCGGATTAGACAGATTAGATAAATCTTTCAATAACATGCATAATGTTATAGAGGAATTTAGAAAAATACTACGAGAAAAAACCCAAGGTTATGACGATAATCAAATAAACATTCTCATTAGGAAAACTAAAGATAATGAATCTAGACTTTTGCAATCAAAACAAACATTAAATACTGTCCTCGTACAACTGCATCAAAAAACAGAAACATTAAACGAATTAGAAAAACAAATCGAAATTCTTGAGCCAAAAATAGCTAAACTTTCTGAGATCAGATCCTTAGAAAATACTTTATTAAAATATTTCCGAGAACGATCAAATTCTTTGAAAACAGAAATTGATAAATCACAAAGAATGATTGTGGATATAAAAAATGCTGTTAGATTTTTGAGGGACAAAGATGAAGTCTTTATGACTATTCAGATGGTCAATTCCGAATCAGATGAAGTAAACAGTAAAGTTATCAAAGTAGAGGGGGAGATAGGAAAGCTAAAAGGATTTACCGAATGTGCTCAAAAAATCCAAATTAAAGATGGCAAGTGTCCTGTTTGTAACTCTGAAATCATTTCACTTAACCAAATGTTTGATATTTCTCATATCAATTTTGAACTCAACAAAAAGATCAAAGAGAAGCAGTTTCTACTCTCTGAGATTTCCAAACTTAACAAAGAGGAAATGGAATTCAAGAGAAAGGAGAAAAATATTATATCCGCAGAACGTACTCTATTAAATTATGATTTTGATATTGACGGCAGTATCGATACCCTAGAGCATAAACTAGAGAATCTAAAAAAAGATCACCAGAGCCTATGCAAACTACAATTGGATACTTTAGCAAATATCAATCTATCTGCATACAAATTAGATGAATATTCTGCAAACTTGATCGATATTATTCAAAATATGAGAAAAGATGTAATCGAGGTTGATTTAAATTCTTATCAACAAAAAAAATTAACCAAAAACAAGCTTTCGGCAGAAATGGTTAATATTCACAATCAAAAGGCAATATTGGAAAAAACGGTAGTGGACATTAAAAGAGAAAATTCTGAATTTCAAATATTGATTACAGAGTTATCGTCTGCCGCAAAATTTATTTCTGATCTTGAAAATATTCGCTCCACGGTCTTTAACAGAGATGGTATCGTGAGTTCAAGTTTAAGGACACGAGCACTAAACTTGATTTCTGCTAAAGCATCAGAATACATCAACATTTTCAACGTTGGACTATCAAAAATTACATTAATTGAAAAACCACGAGAAATAAAGGTACTTTGTTATGGAAAGCGAGGAGAAATTGATACTGTATCATTGAGCGGAGGCGAGAAAGTCGCTGTATCATTGGCTATTAGGATGGGGATTGCATTCTTGATGGGATCATCAAAGATTGATTTCATAGTTTTAGATGAACCCACGACCAATTTGGATGAGGAAAGACGTCGATCGTTTGTAAAAATTATTTCAGATGTCTTTAGCAAAGGAATGAGTCCGTTGTCCCAAATGATAATTATTACTCATGATGAAGAGATATTTGAAAATTCTGAGGTTGAACAAGTGTATAAATTCAGGATGACTGAGAAGGGTTCCAGTGTGAGTGTTGTCTAAAAATTCGTTAGCGTACGCATGTACTCATTCGCATTCGCAATATCAAAACTCAGTAAGATTACATGGCTCTGTTCATTTAACGATAAACCTATAGCTTGAAGATGCTCTATTCCTTTTAT
>WHSX01000111.1 GCA_009379865.1 Candidatus Nitrosocosmicus sp. | reverse complement strand
AATGGACAAATTAGTAAATGCTACCGTTAATGGTAATGAGGTAGCCAATTATGAAAATATCATATTAGAAGATGATCAGCAGATCGAACTTTATATTATGAGTAGAAAATAGATTGGCTTTCAACTAATCATCTTAGATTTTTTGTAACATGAATACTGTACAACTAAATATCCAAAAATTAGGCGATTTTGCACTTGCTACACATCTTAAATAATGAATACTACTTACCTTCATTCCAGTGAGTTAATTGGGAGGAAAGAAAACTAGAAATAATAACAACGCTAATAATAGAAAAAAATTAATCAAAAATAATCAAAAATCCAAACGAATTACATTGGTTGTAACTATTGCTCTTGTATCAGCTATAGGCATAGGATTAATAGGCTTTATGACAACCTCTGTCAGTCAGATTAATAATTCCTTGAGTCAAAATCTAACCGGTAATTGGATGGATGTTCACGGAGTAGGAATTTACTCCTCAGAGAAAGGCGATAATAATGATGCATTATATTTAGCAACTCATAATGGCTTATTTAAAAAAGATGTAAGTAACAATTCTTCTAATACTACTGGTGGTTGGAATGAAGTTGGAAAGGATAAATCAGATTTTATGGGCTTTACAATTAATCCTACTAATCCAGGTGTCATGTATTCAAGCGGACATCCGCAGACAGGCGGAAATTTGGGCTTTAGAATAAGTGATGATTATGGAGAAACATGGCAGAAAGTATCAGAAGTAACTACACCAACTCCTATTGATTTTCATACAATGACAACTGGAAACAATCCTGAAATTATCTATGCAGCTAGTGGTATGGGTGATAACATCTTTATCTCTACTGACGATGGTAAGAATTGGACAATCACCAGCCCGCCTGAAGGACAGCAAGTGATAACCCTATCTACCAATCAATCAAATTCTAATATCCTTTATGCAGGTACAACAAATGGATTATTCTCAAGTAAAGACCAAGGTAAGAGTTGGCAAGAATTAGAAAATGAAGCAATCAGTAGTGACAATGACACAATGGTAACTGGTATCGATATATCTTCAGATGGAAGAATAGCTTATGCCTTTGCAGTACCTAATTCAGCTGGTCAGAGCAATAGTGGGTTTATCATAAAAACGATTGATGGGGGGAATACATGGTCAAAGACAGACGGACAAATTACAGGAGCAATATTTGTAAGTAAATTTGCATTCGGTAATAATGGAGTAGTTTACGTCGCCGTAACTCAAGATAGTACGGAAACCGACGTAGCGTCAAGTGTATTCAGCAGTAAAGACGGTGGAAAAACCTGGACGCTTGAAGGAACAAATAATAACAAATTAGTTGAAAAAACCTAGTAGATAATAAAACTTCAATAACTATTTCATGACCATATCATCTCTTGGAGGTATCAAGGGGTGGTCGGTAACAAGAGCGATGGTTCTGATAAACCGATAAGGCTAGGTTTAAGACCCAATCTTAACCAGTTCATAATCCTTGTTCTAGTTAATGCTTTCGTAGGTTCGATGATTGGGTTAGAACAAACTGTAGTTCCTCTTATTGGAGCTAACGAATTTGGTATTCAATCTAATACTTTGATTGTATCTTTCATTGCAAGCTTTGGGTTAGTCAAGGCAATTCTGAATCTTTTTGCAGGTAAAATCTCTGACAAATGGGGCAGAAAAAATGTCTTAATCTTGGGATGGTTATTTGGGATACCTGTTCCTATAATATTGCTTCTTGCTCCCGATTGGAACTGGGTTATAATTGCAAATGTCTTTCTTGGTATTAATCAAGGACTAGCCTGGTCAATGACAGTAAATATGAAGATTGACCTGGTAGGAAAAGAAAAAAGAGGATTTGCATTAGGATTTAACGAATTTTCGGGTTACTTTGCTGTAGCTGTTGTTGGTTTTGTAACAGGATATCTAGCGACCATATATGGATTAAAACCTTATCCGTTTTATCTTGGGATTGTCTTTGCTATTGCAGGGTTCTTGATATCGTCATTAATAGTGAAAGATACGAAAAAGTTTACCCTTTTGGAGATAAAAAATGATGATTCTCTTGTGTCAGGTATAAAAGGAGAGGTTAAAGCAAATGGTGGTTTAAGCTTTAGACATGTATTTGAACAAACCTCTTGGAAGAATCGCTCTTTACTTGCCATCAGTCAAGCGGGATTAGTTAATAACTTGATATTTGGTGTTTCATGGGGGTTGTTCACCCTTTATTTTTCATCTTTTGCCTTAAATACAAATGATATTGGTCTTTTGAAGGCGTTACATCCTGGAATATGGGGAATTTTACAACTTATCACAGGTTCACTAAGCGACAAAGTAGGAAGGAAAATTCTCATCTTCCCTGGAATGTTCATACAATCTATAGGAATCTGGATAATTTTATATTCTCAAGCTTTCCCAGGCTGGATAACTGGAATGTGTTTATTGGGTGTGGGAACCGCATTGGTGTATCCTAGCTTACTTGCAGCAATTAGTGATATTGCATATCCAAGCTGGCGAGCTACCTCACTAGGAGTATATAGATTCTGGAGAGATATAGGATTTGTATTTGGTGCGGTTGGAATAGGATTTATCTCAGATTTATTTAATATGTTTATTGCAATTCAAGTAGTTGCATGGATTGGATTGGCTTCAGGCATTGTTGTGGTCTTTTTGATGAAAGAAACCAAAAATAGATAAAAAAGATACTGACTGACTTCTAGATTGTAGAATCCCCATCTAGATACAATTTTTAAATATTAATCAAACAACTATGGAATAGTATGACAGTTGCAAATTATGACAATAGTGAAAATAATAATTTACGAATTACATCTGATGAGCTAAAGAAAAGAATAGACCAGGGAGAGGACATTTTTATTCTCGACGTACGAAATCAACACGAACATGATGCATGGAGTGTATCTTATGATAGATATCAAGATACACCGATAATTCCTGTCGATACAATAACTTCAAGGGCAGCTCTTAAACAGATTCCAAAAGATAAGGAAATCATTACATTTTGTACTCATGGACAAAGGTCATCAAATGCCGCGAAAATGCTTTCCGAATTAGGGTATAGGGTTAAAACCATTGAAGGAGGCTTGGATGGTTGGAGCAACTTATATGATATTGCACTCGTAGATATTGATTCAGACATTCCCTTGAAAATTTGGCAAATAAGGCGTATATCAAAGGGTTGTATGAGTTATTTAATCGCATCATTGCAAGACAAGAAAGCAACAGTTATCGACGCTACTTGTAACATCGATACAGTCATCAAAAACATATTAGAAGAAAATGAACTAAAAATAACTAGAGTTATTGACACTCACATGCATGCCGACCATTTATCAGGTGCAACAAGAATTGCTAGTAAATATGGAGCCGAATTATCCGTTAGCTTACTAGAAAAATACAACACCGAAAATATCGACTCTGAAAAGTATCTCAAACGTAGACTGATTCAAGATGGAGAAAAATTAGAAATTGGAGATGAGATTTACTTAGAAGCTATGTATACTCCCGGCCACACAGATGGCAGTATATCTTTTAAACTTGAAGTTAAAGGGACGAGCAAATTGAAAACAGACAATGGAGTTGTAAGTAACAATACGGATAATAGTAATACAAACATTACCGATTCAAAGTACCTCCTTTTTACTGGAGATACAATATTCGTAAATGGAGTTGGAAGACCTGACCTCCATAATAAATCAGAAGAGTTTACACAGAAACTTTACCAGACTTATCAGCAAAAGTTATTTAATTTACCGGATAAGACTATAATACTACCATCTCACTACAGTTCGAGTTTTAAACATGAAAAACCCGTTTTTGATACAATCGAATCTATCAAGCAGAAACTAAATTCTATTACCAAATCCGAAAAAGATTTTCTGAATTATGTTACTTCAAATATTCCACCCCAGCCAATGAATTATGAACAAATTGTCTCCATAAATAGAAATATGATATCATGCGATAGGGTTGAGCAACAGAATTTAGAAGCTGGTCCAAATTCTTGTGGGATTAAGGCATAGAAATCACTGGTAAATTCTATGAATAATATGGTAATTCTCTCTCCATCCTATATTATACCGTTATATGAATTTTGTAAAGCAGTCAATCAATACCGATATAGAACATGAAATTACCATCACAAATAACAAGGATATTGTTGAGTCACGATTTTTTGTTAAGTGAAAGGCAAACAATAGTATTGCATTAAACTGGTAATCCTAATCCTACCGCTTTAATGTAAGATTAAATGTCAGCTGCAAATTTGGATGTATCTTAGCATGAACAATCTCCATAATTTTCATTGGTGAGCTAATGTTGCTTACTTCTGCACTTAATTCATTTAATGCATTCTCAAGATTAATCCGTGAAAGACTACTGTTTGTTTTATCTGAAATAGAATCATCCAAATCGCTATTATAAATTTCAACCATTCTATTAGAAATTTCTCGAGAATTATAATAATCGGCCCTATCAATTAATAAATTATCCGAACTATTCCTCAAATTACCCGTAGATTGATTAGAATGATTATTTGAGAGTGTTGCGTTATTTGTATTATCCTCTGTCAAATTTGCAATTTTTGTAAAATCCATACTGAGCATTACATTGGACGGAATCCCAAAAGCAGAACCATAGTTTCTTAGGACTTCATCGGCGAGATTAGCCATAGCCGTTGCAATAACAGTATTATTATAAAATTGGTCACTGTCTACTATAAAGGAATCCTCACTTACAATAATATCATCCACTATATCTTCGATATTTTTTACATAATCAAAAGTTAAAGATTGATTATTATCATTGCTTGTTAAACTATTATTTATAAGTCGATTTTCGATTAATATCAGGTTTATTAAAGTAAGAAATGTCGAATTGTCATCAGTATCGAAATTATGAGCATAGGTATCTGGACCATTAAAAGTTACTAAAGATAAAGGAATTATTAATATACCAATAAATCCTGATTTATAACAGAATATCATTCTTAAAATTGTTTTTTACAGTTTTGACTTTTTGTCAAATAAAATATGAGTGAATAGTTGTATTATTACTGAGGCTTGAAAACAACTATACGGGAATTTCCTGTGTCAGCTACATATACAGTTTTAGTCTCCTTGTCGACTCCAACTCCCTCAGGATCAATCAATTGTCCATCTCCTGAGCCTGTGGAACCAAATTTCGTCAAAAATTGTCCGTCGGTTGTAAAGACCTGAACTCTATTATTGTTCTTATCAGTAACGTAAATATTATCATTGTTATCAATTGAGAGACCAGATGGTCCTTGGAATTGACCATCGGCCACACCTTTTGTGCCCCACTGAGAAAGATAAGTTCCATCGTTACTAAACTTTTGAATACGATCATTTCCATAATCAGCTATATACACGTTACCTCTGGAGTCAACAATTGAGCTTTCAGGATTTGAAAGCTGACCATCACCCTCGCCTTCAGAGCCCCATCTATTTAGAAATTCACCATCTGTTGAAAATACTTGGACACTTGGATGGTCTCGGTCTGTTACAAACAACTGACCTTGTGCATCATTTGCTGGAACATGTGGATGTAAGAATTGTCCATCACCTTCACCCTCAGTACCCCATTGTGAAAGATATGTACCGTCGTTACTAAACTTTTGAATTCTATAATTAAATTGGTCTGCGATATACATATTGCCTTCAGAATCCATGGACATCGCAGAGGCTTTGTGGAATTGACCATTGCCTTCTCCTCCTTCACCGAATTTTGTTAAGAATTCACCATTGGGGTCAAATATTTGAATTCGGTGATTTGCATAATCAGGAACATATACTTTTCCGTTAAAAAAATCTACATCATTCTGTCCATTAAACTGCCCATCACCTTCACCAGCGGAACCCCAACTAGTAAAATAAGTAAAGGTTAGATTCTGAGACTGAGACTGTCCATAAGCGGCTGAATTATAAGTTAAAAGAATCATTGACAAAACAAACAAAGAAATCAATGAATATTGACTGGGATTCACAAGATAATATTAAAAAATAATCCATATAAACCAAGCTAGTACTATAAAATTATTTCCTTTTATCCATTATCTTTGGTTATCAGCAGAATCCCCGTTATCATAAGCATCACTGAAAATTTCTTTTAGTATATCAAGAAAGGTAACAAGATGGATATTATCATGTTAATTATTAATTAATAAACTCATATATTCACATTGAAGCATTTGAAATAAAATAATACGTTATCTTTAGACAATTATTCTATTGATGTTCTTACTAAGGCTTAGATTGACAAATATTACATCTAGAAAAGTATTTTTCAACTCTTCCAGATGTAAACATCAAGCCTAAATGATGCATTCTATATTAAGACTTGTCCGCTAAACAACATTATTAATTAATTAGGTAGAAACATCTTGAATAACGATACTGGTTCTATAGGAAATAAAATTGTAATGGGTTTTTTAATTAATAATTACTAAAGGAAAAAAATATTGCTATTAATCAGGTTTATATAAAAAGTAAGGCTTATTGTTCTTCTGTATCCTCCTGTAATTCTTCACTAATTATTTGTCCTCGTATCTCTCCGTTAGGATTCTGTTGAGTATGTATATTAGCATAGGCATTTCCGTCGTTGAAAGCATCTACTAAATCAGAAATTTGCATTCCTTCCAGAGGACCAGAAAGATCATCCGAGTTAATTGTTCCACTTTCTGATACTTCATCCTGAGGCGAATCAAATTCAAATAAAGTAACTGCTATTGGTCCATTTTGACCTTCAATTCCAAAATGGATGTGTCCTGCTGTTGCCGCTTCTATATCAGTGGCAGTAATAGTATAATCAATGCTATCTCCATCGTTAGATAGACTGAAATCTGCAATTCCTGCTGCTTGCGTGTTTACTGGCGGAACTTCTTGATCTCCTGAAAGAACTGTACTGTATTCTACATTGCTACTATCATTATTATCGTCATTACCATTGTTGTCGTTGTTATTGGTATTGGTGTCGTTAGCCTGTGCAAAAGATTGAGATATTGTAATCGAGGATCCCATTCCAAATAATCCCAAGACCAACACTGCTATTATTGATGATACAAACAATGGTTTTGTATTTCTTATATTCATTAGTATAAATTGAACATAATAATATATAACTAAATATCTATGTATGAAGGATGTTAGATTCCCTGTTTTTATAATAAGGGTTCGAATTCCAAACTTCGTCTGGTTTTAAACTAAGCATCGTGTAACTTTTGTCAATACCTATATCGATTGATTTAATCATAAACCCATGAATGCAAGAAACGGGTTCAAATCTCATCCTCTTCTACAAATCAAAAAGTTTTATTTAATGACTCCGCGATTATACGGTATGGATTCGAGTCCCACTCCCGGCGCCTAAAACAGGGAATCATACTATATTGTTATATAATTTGAGATGTATCATCATTCTATTACCGCATGTCTTACTCGGTCGATCAAATAACAACAGGATTGTCTAGACCATACTTTCGTAATATCCTAATCAAACTATATGAAAAATAACCCGAAAATGCTTTCATAATATATAAACACATTCTAACGGAACAGGCCGAATTTAATATTAAGAATAGTACAAAGGAAGGAAAAATAAAAGTATTGGTATGGCTCTCGAACTACTTTGACGATAAAAAAAATATTAAGATATGACCAAAGAAGACTAACAATAAAATAAGTATTATATACGATAAGATTAAAACTAATTTTGCATGAATAAGTTCAATGTATTAGTATTTTTAAGTATCGTAGCAGCATCAGCCTTATTTGGAGGAGCAATGGTAACACCCGCAGTAGCACAAGACAATATGACAATGACAATGGACAATAGTTCTATGCCAATGGATATGGATAACATGACCATGGGTATGGACAATTCCACCGATATGACAGGTAATTCAAGGTAATTCAACTACCCAATAACTAGAATAATTTTTAACAAAAACAAAAATTATTTTTTTTAATAGATTTTTTCCGCTGTTTATAAGATGATTCAAACTCAGGAAGGTCTGATAGTGAATGCGGTTACTACAGCAAATAAGGAAATCCAAGTCATTCTACCTAGCGGTTCGATTAATCCATTTGTTGCGTTTGTAACTTTATAAGACCCAGGATGTAATTATTCTAAGAATGTCTGTTGAAGATATTCAGAATAATTTTGATAAATATGAGAAATTTAAGAATGGCAAACCGGAAAAAGTATTGTTATATCATAAATTAAACCTAGAAAACCTAAAGATAATCAACGATAATACCCATCATTTAGACTGAGGTCATCCAATACCTGATACAACCTGAAATGAACGAATGTTGTCAACTGATGCTAACAAACCGCAGATAGATTGATAGTGTATTGTTGCCCAAGGCACTGTTCTCTGTTAGGGATGTAGCAGTATATTATAAGTAAAGCAATTTGGAATAATGCTACCTGTAATAGAACTTATAATTCTTAGGGACTACTCGTAAGTGAGTTGTTGATGCAATTAATAAATCAAGTTGTAAAGACTATAGAAAAAATTATGGGTTATCATAACATATTGCGTAAGCCTGGACAGTTAATGCTGAATCCGAATTTGAACTACTAGTAATTTTGGTTGTAAATGTGCTAAGAGAATCTGGGATTGCAGAGAAAGAAGTTACATTCCCATCGGTAATATCATAAATAGACCCTCCTCCCAGGATTAAATCATTGGCGTGACATGATGCAGTAGAGGAATAAGGGTTACCGCCAGTTTTATCAGTCGGTCCATGAATTATGTAGGTTTTTCCAACTAATGATGAATCAGTTGATGATGAATCAGTTGATGATGAATCAGTTGATGATGAATCAGTTGATGATGAATCAGCTACAATTACATTGTTAGTATTATCTGTCGAACTGACAGTGTCCTTATTACCTGTTGGACAACCAGCACCACCAATACCATTAGGACCTGTAGAACAACCAGCACCACCTTGACCTCTGGTGATAGTATTATCTGTCGAACTGACAGTGTCCTTATTACCTGTTGGACAACCAGCACCACCAATACCATTAGGACCTGTAGAACAACCAGCACCACCTTGGCCCAGTTGGCCTCCAGCACCACCTTGGCCCTCATTACCAAAATGTGGACCATTTCTTTGGGAAAAAGCAAAATCAAAATGACTGAAACTAATCGGGATGGTTAAAATTATGAACATTAATCCATGTATTAATAATATATTTTTTACATAAGACATGGGGTTAGAAATTGAAGATGGTAATATAGATTTTGCTTATTAATAGTTTGACTTCTTTGATATGTTCTCATAATTTCAGGCTCATGTCGATTTCCACATGATTTCTACCGAACCCTTCTACCATAGGGGACTTAATCCCACCGAACTCGCTACCTATTATAGTAACGACATTCCAGTTCAATAACCGCTAACCTAGTTTGATTAACCTTTCATACTAATGTATGAAGATGACGTTTCTCAAATTAGGACCTTCCCTGACAGAATAGAGGAAAAATTGCATTCTTTGTTGTTAGACATAAGAAGTGTCATTGTTCCTCTAATGGCTCCCTCGAATATTTTACCTTAA
>WHSX01000110.1:515-9604 GCA_009379865.1 Candidatus Nitrosocosmicus sp. | reverse complement strand
AACACCAGCCTATGTGGTTGTATTCAAATTAGTTATTCGACAGAGCACGACATTGTTATACATATTTACAAACAGGTCTAGTCAAATTCTGTACATGCTAGAGATCATAATGCTTCATTAGATCTCTTGCTTAATTGGAATAGTGTTAGGACTTTTTTTATATAAAACGGGAATATTGGAAATCAGTAAGCCGATAAATGGATCATTATATGATTTATTTACCGGAGTAGTAGTTTTCTTGCTTTGGGCTATCCCGGTCCAACAATTGATTCTAAATCGAACCGAGGAACTACACCGTCAGCGGCTGTTGCAACAGCAACAGGGATCAACCAATTTTCTGACTATTTTTACTAACAATAAACAAATGGATACAAATAAGGAATCAAGTATCTCAAAAAGAAGATCACACCGGCAATAAAGGTAAGAATGAATTCCGTTATTTCACCCGCAAATACCAAGTGAAGTAACAAGGAAGTAAGATTGCAGACAAAGGATCTGCTAAAATGGAAGAAGAAAAGAAAATATGGGTATAGATGGACTCTTGAAACAGTATTTTCATCTATTAAGAGAATATGCGGTGAGTCTGAATTTGCAACTAGGTTTCATAACATGATTAAAGAGATGATGATAAAGAACTTCATTATATTATCTGTTTAGAAGAATATAACTTTACAGGCATTATTGATTGAAGGACTAGGAATTAGGCAACAGAGCACATATTTTATATAATAATAATTAATTCTATCAAAAAAGCAGATTAAGTATTAGAATTTTACTAAAAGCTATATCATGGATAAATTTATTCTAATTGATCAAAATGCAAAATTGCATTAGTAAGACAAATGTTAAATAAATATTCTATTATAGAATTTGAATCCATTAATAATGGATTTATAATTTTAAAGATTAATTTTATAATGCAATTTTTTGGGGTTCTTTATTGCTTCTTTATTCTATACCACTTTTTCTTATTCAAGGAACATTGATCAAACGTGTTATTTGTATTCATATTCATTTTCTTTATGCTTAAAGCTGTAATAATTGGAGCACATAAAAGTAACGGAATACTAACCATTATAAATAAATTATAGTAAGTTACTGTAAAGGCAGTTATAGATGGAGCCAATCCTCCAGCTATAGCAGTAAAAATGTAAAGCGATGCACATGTAGGACATATTACAAACAAACTAGTAGTTGCGCCCAAAGCACCTAAAAATGAAGAGGGAGAAGTTGATGCATTGGTAAATGAAAATCTATTCTTATTACTATAACGATTGGAAAATGCATATATAGATATTATACTATTCAATCCAACTAATGCAGAGACTGCAAGAGCGATTATAAGATTTAAAGGTATAACAAAAATACCAAAATTATCGCTAATATAAATAGACATAGTTGGAACATATCCTATAGGACCGTATTGCATCATAACTATTGCAGGGAAATTGTGGATTCCTGATACATGGGCCAACCCTCCTTCTGGACGAATAATTATGATTCCTGAAAAAATAGAATAAATGACGCCATAACCTATTACAATGGGCAGGAAAAACCTAAAGTATTTTCTATCATTTATTATACTTAAAATAATTCTAACTATAGGATAGTATTGTGATTTTATTTTTTCTGTTTTTGATGATTTCAATGAGGTGGTAGAATTGTATAATTTAGATAAACAATCATTAGTAAATCCATATTTAATTTTTATAAATTTTGAAAAATAGTAAATTCCGAAGACATTCGCAATAAAGCCAACTAATATAAGAATATAGAAAATATAGCTTGACTGTTGAATCCAATTAGAATTAGCATTTGTAATAATTTTTGGTAAAAACGATGGATAAAAAATCACGGACAAAAGGATTATTGATATACCAATAGAAACTGCCATGACACCAATTAATGCAAAGTTGGTTATTTTTGGTTTATATGTCACAATATTACAATAATTGAAAGATAATATTTAGCAATTTCTTTTTCATATTAGATTTTTGTAGCAAATTATATATAAAAGACAATAAATGGACTATTATGGCAAAAAATATAAACATTGGGTTTATGATGGTATCCACTATATTTTTAACAATGCTAATTATAGCATCATCTCAATATACGTATGCTTCACAATCTATAGAAAATGCTAATTCTACCAATCTAAACATGACAAATGCCACTTCCGCATCTCTAACACAGTTAGAATCAGATAATATGTCAATGTCTAATGCAACTGTACCCATGGCAACAATGGCTCCTACTCAAATGGGTTCTCCTATTCCAGATGGAGAAAGAATGTTCACAGAAGATAAATCAAATATAATGAGAGATACTAACGGCACTTTGGTAGTTGAAATGGTACAAACTCCAAAGACGATAGTTGCAGGCCAACCTGCTACATTCATAATGAATTTATTTTCTACAAATAGTACATGGTTATGGCATAGTGATTTTGATGTTGGTGTAGTAAATAATGAAACAGGGGAAAGAGTGCTTACTATGCCTAACATTCATGGTCATGGAGGTATGGCTCAATTCAGTTATGCATTTCCATCACAAGGAACTTATAAGATGGATATAACTTTTGGGCAACAAGTTAATTCTCCAAATTATATAAAGCCACATGATATAAGAACAGCCGAATTTGTAGTAAATGTAGAAGAAGGACAAACAAATATCAACACTGTCACTAATGAAATAAACGCTAACTCACAACCAGTAATAAAAGAAATTCCAGTAAATGTATTTTCTTGGGGATTTGAGCCAAATAAAATTGAAGTTAATAAAGGCGATTTAGTAAGACTAGACTTTAAAACTAATAATGATGAAGTATCTTTGTACAATGGTCACGGATTTGGTATTGAGGGATATAGTATAAACGTATTCTTGGTAAAAGGAACAAATCAAACTGTAGAATTCTTGGCAGATAAACCCGGAACATTTACATTCAGATGCACTTCATTTTGTGCTTTACCTGATGCACCCGAATCAGAACATTTCGGTATGACTGGTACTCTTGTAGTGCATGAATAAGATCTACAAGTCATTTTTTTTCTTTTTTTCTCAAAACAATCTAATTATGTTTGAATTAACCTGATTACCTATGGATATTTATTTAAGTATTTATTGAACTATGAAAGCTCCGTTAATCTAAGAGATAGCTATAGCTTAAAGATACTCTATCTGCGCTGGGATTCATATTATATAAAAATATACATACAAATAAAAAATAAATGAATAAAAGACAAATCTTGAAAGGCTATTATTTATTCAAGAGTACTATTCTAGGTACTATTCTCATTCAAACTGGTAGCATGTTCGGTGGGATTAAGTTCCGTATGGTATGCGGGTTCGGTGGAAATCGTTTGAATTTTCAGTTTAAAATTTAATCATCCCATCTTACATCTTTATGAAAATCAATTTGTTTGTCTGAAAAATCTGCTTTTGTCGTCTAACTCAAACAATCTAAATTGATTTGACTCAGTTTATCGACCTTAATTGATTGATCTTTTTGCAAAAGGTCCATTTTTATATATCATGAATTCGGAGTCAAACGGGTAATGTCAACTTTTGATCCTAACCAATTTAAGGAAGGTCAACGTCAAGGCTGGAATAATGTAGCAAACGGGTGGCTAAAATGGTGGAAAATAACGGAGACTGCGGGTGAAAATATAAGCAAACGTATGATAGAACTTGCCGATATAAAGCAAGGTTCCAAGGTTCTTGACATAGCGACCGGTATAGGAGAACCATCTATAACGGCAGCACAACGAGTAGGGAAAAATGGACATGTCTTGGCAATAGATTTATCACCGCAAATGCTGTCAGTTGGAAAAGAGAGATCTAAATCTAAGGGTCTACAAGATTTAATAGAATTTAGGGAAGGAGACGCAGAAACAACAGATTTCCCGTCTTCCACATTTGACGCAGCGCTTTGTAGGTTTGGCCTCATGTTTTTACCCAACGTCAAAGCTGGATTATCAAATATACACAATTCATTGGTAAATGACGGAAGGTTCGCTGCAGCGGTTTGGGCTTCTCCTGATAAGGTTCCCTTTATTTCACTGCCATTCAATATATTAATGAAGGAAACAAATAGTCCACCACCTCTACCAAATGCGCCTGGTCCATTTAGTCTATCTGATGAAAAATTACTAAAAGATTATTTTACCGGTGCAGGATTCAAAGATGTTATCATTGAAAGACATAATATGATCTTTAACTTTAATTCAGCAGAAGAATTTACAAATTTTGTATGCGAAACAGCATCTCCAGTTCAGGTAATATTATCCAATCAACCAGAAGAAAGAAAAAAAGAGATATTGAAGGCAATAACTGAAGCAGTGGCAAATAAATATGTGGATAAAAATTCAGATTCAATTAGTTTTAGGAATGAAGTTATATGTATTATCGGAACTAAATAACCGTAAATCATCTACTAGTGGTAGTTTAATGGTAAAAAATTAGTAAGAACAAAATGAAAAGTTATTGATGTGTATAGCGCTTTACAATATAAAGATACTCTTTTCAGATACCAAATTTTAGAAACTATAATGATAGTATTGAATAAACGAGTTCAGAGTGAACAAATACGAGCAAATGGTTAATTAAGAAATCTACTGAGAAGTTAAATAATGAGTAGAAATAGATTAACAACCAAGAGTAAAGAAACGAACCTTGGTTGCAATATCATCGCTTTAACTAACTGTTAAATTTATTCATTAGCTATTTTTCATATCAAAAAGCTTTGGAAGAGACTAAGGTTCACCATTTGGCTCCGAGGTCTCGTTGTTTGGTAAACATCCTAATTGTGGATTAAGAGGCGGTGATGCTTGGACAGTTCCTTCAGGACATTGGCCATTAGGTGGGATTGCGAGTGTTGCTGAGTCTGATGTCCTTTCTGGAGAATTGTCAAATGTTTCTGACGAGTTATTTTCATTCATACTCAAAGTAGCAGCAGCAAGTTGAGTGGGTAGGAAAGGATTTGATACTACCAATATGTTCAATGTCAAAGATAGTCCTAATAGAACGAATACAAATGTGATTCCTATTGTATGTTTAAAATACATAGTCTAGTTCATATATCCATTTATTTGAATTTTTCTATTATTTTAAAAATATTTAGTACTTCAAGGCGGTTTTAAGAAGATTTACGCTATTTTAAAACCATTTGATTAATTTATTGTGTCTTTTGTATAATAATTGCTTGCGAAATTAGCCAAAACATATCTATTTTCTTCATTTGCATGTAGACTTTTTCTTTCCTTTTGCTGTCCCACGATAGGTTATCCAGGGAACCATTGTTGTTCAAGTCCTTCAAAGATCTTTCGTCTAATAGTTTGATGATCTATTTCGGAATGGAATTCAAATGCTAATAATGAGACAAATAATCCTCTACTAATTCATAATAACAATAGAAAAAGAGATGTTATAATTGGTGGGCGTTTTAAGTTTGCTGGAAGAAGTGAATAGAGTTATCATGGGTTTAGTATACCATTACAGATTTCATAAATGCAAAAAAATAAGAGAACAGGATGAAAGAGAAAGATATTTTGTTTTTATCCTTGTTGGGCTGCTGCATTATTACCTGTGTTTGTTTGGATTTGAGAGTTAAAGTTGTTACCAGAGCCTACTGTGTTTCCACCTGAAACTACTACACTGTCTTGGTTAGAAGATTGAGATTGGCTTATACTCTGTTCGGCACTGTTTCCACCTTGTCCACTTTGGGCTAAAGCGTTGTTTCCACTGTTAAATTGATGCTGGAAGTTAGCATTGTTACATGAAAAGAATGTGCTAACACCCGAAACACACAGACCATTTTGGTTTGATGACTGCGATTGCTCTATTGACTGCTTTGCTTTGTTACCTTTCTTATGTGTTGCAAGAGCATCATCCATGGCCACCAAGGGACTTGCGATTAGAGCCAATGCGATCACCATTGCTATTGATGCGACAATGAATTTGTTGTTTTTGTTTTGAATATTTGTTTTATTCATATCTTTGATAATATAGAAAAAATATATTGGATTTGCTAACTAGGTGCAATACTCTAATATTCTAATACTGTTAGAATTAAAAAATAAAAACATTATATCTTTATATGAATGGTCCATCGATAAAATCATAGATTAATCAAATATACAATAGATATATCGTTACTCTTTATTAGTAGCGGGTTCGGTGGAAATCATGAGGATATCCACATGGGTCAAATTTAAAAATAAAAAGTACGTGTCAAAAGGAAATTAAACAGGAACTTTATGAGAGAAATTTTTCTTTTTCTCTTGTCTCTATAGGAAGTTAATAGATATCCCACTTAATGCAAGATACTTGCTCTATATATGACATAAGCCTTAATTGCAAAGATGCGGGAGACCCCGTGTGTACACATACAATGTATGGTGAAACACAGGAAGAATTAATAGAAAATGCAAAGAAGCATGGTATAGAAGTTCACGGCTATACAGAAGAGTCATACAAAGAAGAAATGGCAAAGAACTTGGAACACTTTAGAAAATTGATAAAAACTACCTGATTTTTCATACCATATTTTTTTAAATCAAATTAAACCAATTTAGTGATGCATATACAAAGACCTAATAATTAATTAATAAACAACACCTATTTACCATTAGCATTAGTTACATCCCAGCAAAATGAATGAATTATCAAAATAACTAGATTAGTATATTCATCAGCCAGTATATAGGTCCATTGTTTAGAGATGTATGTTTAAAAAAATAATATAAAGTATGCAACATTAGACTTAGTGGAATACTATAATTTCTTCTGTATAGATATTGTTGGATCATCTGTAGACGTTGATTCGCAGTTAGAAAATATTAAAGAATTACTTCAAGTAATAAATGATTTTTTGGTTAATTTCGAAAAAAAGCTACAAATATCATTTACTGGCGATGGTGTAATAATCTGGTTCAAAGAAGACTCCTTATTGCCTTTACAATTGGCACTAAAGATTCATGAAAAATTTCCACCATGTTCTGAGGAACAAAATTTTGGATTAAAAATTGGTATTGCGCGTAATAAAGCCATAGAAATCGAATCAGCTAAATCCATTTTAGGTATACCTGTATGGGGAAATGGTCCAACATTTGCTAGGAGGTTATGTGATCTTGGAGATGATAGCCACATATTACTAGATAGCAACGTCTATGAATTCTTTACCAAAAACTATGAAAAAGAAACTGGTGAATCTTTCGGTTTTAAAATAGCTAATAACAGATTCTTCCAGGATTTAGGAGATTTTTTTGTAAAACATAAAAAACCAGTTCATGTTTTTAATTATTGCAATACTAAACAAGATGGAAAATTATTTACCTTTGGGAATATTGCGATCCCAAAGGATAAAAGAGGTTTAATTGATCGGGTAGATATAAATTCAAAATTGGTAATTCCTTTTGACATATTTCTAGAGTCTGAAGCGTTATCGTTAAAGAAGAAAATTGACCTCGGAAAAGAAATAGTATTGCTAAATGAATCAACCACAAACCTATATCATGCCCTATTTGAAGATGCCAGTCAATACGATTCTACCAATTTACTGTTACCAAGCAAATTTCAAGAATATCAATCAAAAACCTCATACTTAAATCTTCATGCAAACCTAATACGCAGAACCAAAATCAAGGATTTCCAAAGTGTGAGGATAATGATCCTTGATAAAACACTCATTGAAAAAGATTGGCAGAATTCTAAAACCAGAAATTTGTGTGCAGATTTTTTCAAATGGCATAAGGAATGGGGTGTTACCTTGTTAGAAATAGATCCAAGCACAGCTTTAGAACTTGTAAGAAAATTGGAAGATAGCATTCCTACATTCTATATTAAAAGTACTGAAATGGGATTGTGGAAAGAAAAATATGTTTTGCAATCCGAAAATTTTGGTATCAATGAGTACAGTAAAAGTATAAAAACAAATAGAATCTGGCTTTCTGATTCAAACACTACGTACTATAAAAATTGTGAACTGTTCTTTCAAGAATTACTGTCTAGTGATGAACTATGGGAAATACTCTATGAGGACAGAGAGGGAATCGATTTCGTTAAATGGAACAATACTTACTGGAAGCCACAACTTTTAAGGTATTCTTAGATATTGGAAAGCATCATATGGGTTTGATTGGATGAAAATAATAGGTAAGCGAGCAGTTATACGCGGCCCTTTTTACTATGTTGCTCCATAATCATTGCATGTTCTGAAGATCAAATTGTCTTCTATTTGAGAAAGTCGATATCTAATGATTATGGATTATTTAGGTATAATATTTCAATCAATGTCGTTACTATAAATAGGTAGTGTATTCGGTGGTATGTGAAACAAATTTGACTCCTTCCTATCACCCTAATTGAATAAAAACAATCCAACAGAATTTAAGAACTAAATGATTTGTAGTTCTAGTTACTTCTCTCTCTGAGATCTTCTTTATGATAAATCATACGAACTAATCTATCATAAGGTATGAACAAAGAAATTTTGATTTTTAAGATATTGGTGATCGAGTAGTATTTTAGAACAAAAAAACTACAATAAGAGTTTTATCTATACGCTCATTATTAATGACTTATATTGAAAGCATTGTCAAATATCGAAATTTTCGGATTATCATTTGTGCTGATAACAATATTGGTTTTAGGGATTAGTCTTCATGATGATGCTTTCGGTCAGGAAAACAAGAAAAAGTATGACATGGTATTACTAAGTCAAAATTATACTAGTAAAGGATTTGCTGATGAAATTGTTGGTGAGATTTTGAATAATGGAACAAACATTGCAAAATCAGTCGAAATATCTGCAGTTTTTTATAATGATAGTGGAATTATAGGTTCCGAATCAGATCGCCTTGATCCTACCACAATCAACTCAGGGGAAAGATCTACGTTTACTTTAGAATTAGTTGACAAAGTCATTAAGAGTGATCCTGAAAGATATGAACTCACCATTAAATGGCAGGATGATTATTTATCAAACTATTTTGTGAGATTGACAGGAGGAGAGATAGAAGATGATAGTGGTGGAGATGATAGTGGTGGAGATGATAGTGGTGGAGATGATAGTGGTGGAGATGATAGTG
>WHSX01000110.1:0-416 GCA_009379865.1 Candidatus Nitrosocosmicus sp. | reverse complement strand
GGTGGAGATGACAACTAGGCGATAAATAAGACTTTTTCCATTCACTTCTAAATAGTAATCATTAACAACTCGAAATAGCGCGGGGAGCACAATCTAGCTTCGGAGAATATTCATCATGACTGTCCCATAATACAAGGAAACTAATAGAACAAGATAGCAGTGCAGCAGCAATAGTCTTCTAAAAATTTTAACTACTTGAGACAGACACCCAGATGAATCAATCACATATTCTCTTGCTAAGTAACATACAAAATAGAATAATCTACCTAATGTAAGTACCAACATGATTGAATTTTATATCGTTACTAATATTGGTAGCGGATTCGGTGGAAACCATGAGGATATCCACATGGGTTGGACTTCCAATTAGAAATAAAAATGTGTTCAAAAATGGGGATTATTTCTTCTCCTCTGGT
>WHSX01000010.1 GCA_009379865.1 Candidatus Nitrosocosmicus sp. | reverse complement strand
GTAATCTCTATTCCATGCTCTATTGATTTTTTTTTTAATCTAGTAATTACATTTTTTACAACTGCGGTTTTCCCTGTTCCAGGTTTTCCAAAAACTAAGAGATTAGAAGGTCTACCATTCTTTAGTACGACTGATAGTACTTGCGCGATTGTTTTAGACTCTTCGTCTCTAAATGGCAATTTTTCAGGAACATAATCGATTGTTAATGTTTTTCTATTTTTAATTAAATTGGCTCCAATAATAGCCTTATCAAATATATTATCTAAATAATCTGAATCCATCATCATTTCTCTCCGTTAATAGTGTTGATAAATCAACACAGACACACCCCTATTTTTCTATTCGAATGATAAAAAGATAATGTCATGTTAATATGCTAACTGTTATTAACATTTAATTTTAAACAGGTTAATCAATTATTTTATACATAATAATTAAATAAATTAATATAATTCTACTATCAAAATCAATATTGATTGCATAAGAAATAGAGGGGCCTGTGGCTATCAAACCAAATTAACATTAATCTTAACAGTTAAAAATCATTTGATAATAAACGTGAATTAACCCCTTTATTTCCACTGGAGGAATTCTAAATTCATTCACAACGATAATAAACGTTAATTAACCCCTTTATTTCCACTGGAACTAGAAAACCTTTAAGATGAATAATCAAATTAACTTAAGAAATATAGATATCAATAATTATATGCTTATTTTAGTTAACAAAAACTAATCTTTTAGTTATCAATTTTTGTTCCATATTGTTAAGTTAACATATGTTATCAAATTCACAGAGACGATAAATTGTCCACTGGAAAAAAGAGAATAAAAATTGAATTAGAGGATGCTGAAGGTGGAAAATATAATTTATCTCTAGAAGGTAATCTATCAAAAGACAAAATTCAAAAGGTTCTTCAATTAGTGGAATCCTTGAACATCTCAAAGGATGATTTAAATAACAATATCCCAATCCCTATGGAACAAAATAATAGTTTGCAAAAGCATGACTTAGGACTGAATCAATCTAATAACTCGATTGGATCAAAGATATGGACATTGATCGAAAACAACTTTGCCTTTAGTTCTTTTACATCTTCAAATGTAGCCGAATCCTATGAAGAATCATACGGTGAGCAGTTACAACTTAGTCTTATATCCACTTATTTGTCAAGATATTTTGAAAAGCAAAAATTGGTAAGGAGTAAAAGAGGGAAAGAATGGATTTACAAGTTAATTAGAATTCAAAAAGATGTTATTTCGTCCGTGGGGACATCTACTACTTCTCAATCAAGTCGTTTAATGGATTCACATTATTCGGAAGATCAGGGCGAGAATGACTTTTTGAAGAAGAATGCTCTGACAACAGTTTACGACCTTCGACTGTGATAGTATACCTAAAGGGCTTTGTGCTCATATCTCTATCAACCAATTTCTCTTCAAACAATTTTTTCATTAGTCTAGAAGTGTGTTCTCTAGTCCTACCGACTACTCTTTGAACCTCTCTAGTAGTCAGAGATTTATCCTCTAATTTTTTTAGGATATATTCTATTGTACTGTTCTGATGGTCTTCTTCCTGCTCAACCGACTTGGTAGAGTACTGTGATGTTATGTCGTGACTAGGTAGTGATGTCTCAATATTTGGATTGCTTACGTAGTTTTGGAATGGTGATATTACAGAATTCTGTGACTTGATCTTGTAGTTGTTAGAAATTATATTCTCATCCAATAATTTTATTAAACCTTGTATATCGGTTAATTTTTCATTGGTCTTATTAGTTCTGTCATATAAGACTCTGAATTGTTCAGAAATGAGATTGGTTTTAGTAATTTGATCCTTTATTTGACTTTCAAACTGAGAGATTTTTGTTTCAATATTATATTTCTTAAATTTTTTGTTTTTTAACTGACTGTAAATTTGTAAAGCCAGAATTGATAATGCTATAGCTGAAACAAATGGAATTAAGGCATAATTTAATATCAGTGACGCAATATCTATGCTCACATATAATTTAGCAATACAGTGTGATATAACTTTATTGTATGTGATAATTTGACAATTAATATTATAAATTTAGTGATATATCACATATTGATTATTCTATTGATCAAATCTTCTATCACATTTATCACACTATTTATTTCTTTATCGTGATATTTATCATGATTATCTTCAAGCATTCTGAGCTTGTTTAACATAGAGTTTAAGGCGGTAATTTGATCATCATTCATTACATTTATTAGATTTAGTAGTAGGATGGAATAGAACAATTTCCGCAGTTTTGTCTTTGATTGCTTAACTTCTCTGTAATATGCGCCTGAACTTATTTCCTTCGGCCTTTTCTCTTTATTCTTGAAATTATAAATTATTTGTATTTGTCTATTGGTAAATAGAGATTTTTCAATTAATTTGGACAGAAACAAATTATTTATATCTTCTTTGTTTTCCATCAGCTATACAATATTGTATAGTTAATTATACTCTTTTAAATAAATACTTAGCACAATCATTAAATTTAATTCAATTAATATACGTGTAGTATTATATTGAGTCGGGTAGAGAACTATATTAATGATGAATTGAAAAAGCATAAAAAAATATGTTTTGCTTTATTAGATTCGGAGAATTTTAAAGACATTGTTGGTGTTGCGAAAAAAGTTGAATCACTGGGTGCCTCAGCTATTTTGGTGGGAGGTTCATCTGCCATAGATCAACTGGAATTAGACAAATTAGTAATTTCGATAAAATCTATAGTATCTATTCCTGTTATTTTATTTCCCGGAAACGTTACAGGCGTATCTCCTAATGCCGACGCAATTTTATTTACCTCATTGCTAAATTCCGAGGATCCATATTTTATTTCCGGAGCTCAAGCATTAGGAGCATTGTTGGTAAAAAAGTACAATATTGAACCATTGCCAACAGGATATATAATAATTGGCGATAATACCACAGCTTGGTTTATTGGGAGAGCAAAGGGCATACCTTTTGAAAAATCTAATATCGCTATTATGTATTCATTGGCCGCACAGTATTTAGGTATGAGGTTTGTTTACCTGGAGGCTGGATCCGGTGCAAAAAAGAATGTATCTGCAGAAATGATTTCAAATGTTAGAAAGTATTATGATGGCTTATTAATTGTTGGAGGGGGCATTAAGAATTCTTCAATAGCTAAAGAATTAGCGGAGGCAGGGGCAGATATCTTAGTTGTAGGAACATTATTAGAGCGGAATGCAGATTGGGAAAAAAAATTTAACGACATTATTGTGGCCATTCGTTCCTGAATTAGTGCGATTGAATAATTATGAATTTGATTGATGAAGCCAAAGTAAGATTAAAAAATATTTCAATTCCAAGTTACTATTTAGACTATCAAAATAGTCTACTGGAACAGGTAAATAAGCTTCATTTGGTAGCCGAAAAAGCAAGAAAAAAGGGTTTGGATGTTACGACTTATGTTGAACCAAAAATTGCCTACGACTTATCAGACAGAGTTGCAAAAATGCATAATATAGATATATCAGACAGGTTAAGGACATTACTAAATTATACTACAAAAGAGAAAGCCGCTCTTAAAATAGCAGAAGAAATTGCAAAGGGGGAATATGGATCTGGAGATCTTAGGACAAGATTAGAAAATGCGGTTAGGGTAAGTTTGGCTGTGGTAACGGAAGGAGTCACTGTTGCTCCATTGCAGGGTATATCTGATGTACAATTGAAAAACAATAAAGATGGTTCACAATACCTCTCCATTTCTTTTGCTGGCCCAATAAGATCTGCTGGAGGGACTGAAGCAGCACTAACTATGCTTATAGCCGATCATGTAAGAAGAGTGTCTGGACTTGCCAAGTATCAAACAAATTCTTTTGATGATGAAACTGGCAGGTTTATAGAAGAATTAAGATTGTATGAGAGGGAAGTAGGAAACTTTCAATTTAAAGTCTTAGATAAAGATGTCGATTTTTGCATCTCTAATTTGCCTGTTGAGATCGATGGAGTGGATACAGACCCAGTTGAATTAGTAATTCATCGGGAGATGAAGAGAATAAAGACGGATAGAGTTAGAGGAGGAGCACTCAGGGTTATGAACGATGGTTTGATAGGTAGATGTAGAAAACTCACAAAATTGGTCGAAACACTCGAGTTAGAAGGTTGGGACTGGCTTGCAAATATGAATGGTGCAATCCAAACAGGCGATGATGATACTGTGAGTCATAGGATGTCTGAAGTAATTACAGGAAGACCCGTGTTATCTATGAACAAGAAAATTGGTGGATTTAGGCTACGATACGGAAGGTGCTTTAATACCGGATTCGCTACGATAGGAATTCACAACACGATTCCTGTATTATTGAATTCCGCAGTAGTAGTTGGAACGCAAATTAAAATGGATGTCCCTGGAAAAGCTTCTACAATTGCCCTTGTAGACACCATTGAACCACCCATAGTAAAATTAGATGACGGAACGGTCTTGCAGATCAATACCGTAGAGCAAGCCCTAAATTTAAGATCACGAGTAGTCAAAATATTATACTTGGGAGACATCCTGATTAGTTACGGAGATTTTCTTGAGAATAATGCACAATTGTTACCAGCAAGTTATGTTGAAGAAATATGGACTCAGGAATTATTTGAAAAATTGAGTCACATCAATGAAGTCAAAAGTGACTTTGTTGTTGAATATGATAAGTTAGTTAAATTGAGTTCTGATCCCTCTATAATACCACTATTTAGGGAGGCATTGAAAATATCGATCCAATTCGACATTCCACTACATCCTAAATATTCCTTCTACTGGGAAGCTATATCAATAAAAGATTTTTTAATAATTAGAAATGTCTTGATATCTTTTATTTCTCTATTTCACAGAAATGAAGAGATTGGATCAACTACCGAGGAAATTAGGCTATCATACGATCATAAACTAAAAAGTATTCTAGAAAAACTAGGAGTGTTCCATAGTCTAGATACATCTAGTAATACCATAATATTGTTAGATGGGTCTCAAATTTTTGCCTTGGTGTGTTTATGTATCCCAGAATTCCAATCCATACTCTCATTGCTATATGAAACTCGCAATAAAATCCATTTTTCAACATTTTCTAATTATGTATCAAAGGATGAATTTATAAGAGATATAGGTGAAATTGTTGAAGGTTTACAGTCGGAGAAGGGCGAAGGTAAAGCAATTGTCATCAAACTAATAAATTCCATTTCATCCATTAAAATCCGTTCAAAATTTTCTTCTTCTATATCTGTGAGAGTTGGTAGACCTGAAAAAGCCTCAGAGCGTAAGATGAAACCCCCAATTCATGTTTTGTTTCCAGTAGGTAACAAAGGTGGTCCCATGAGAGACCTCCTAAAGGCTTCAAACGCAGATTCTTTTTATTCGGAAAAATCAAATCGATATTGTTATAATTGTAATATTCCATCCTTAGGTACTAACTGCAACTATTGCAATCAAGCGACTCCTATCAAATTTATTTGCAATGTCTGTAAAGTTGAATCTCTAGATTTAACGTTTGATCCTGTTGATAATATAAAAAAAAGGAACAAATGCTTAAAGTGTGGTAACGAATATAAAACATTTTCTCCAATAAAATTTCCTTTAAAGACCTTGATAGAAAAAGCCGAAACAAGGTTAAGCTATAAGGTAACTTCTCCTTTAAAAGGAGTGAAAGCTTTAATGGGGAGAGACAAGGAAGCGGAACAAATTGAGAAGGGCATTCTCAGAAAAAAATGTGGTTTATCTGTGTTTAAGGATGGTACCATAAGATTTGACGCTACGAATGAACCACTTACTCATTTCATACCCTGTTTTATCGATACATCAATTTCAAAATTAAGAGAATTAGGGTACAAATTTGATTATCGACAGAATGAACTTAATTCAGATAGACAAATCGTAGAATTGCTGATTCAAGATGTTATAATTCCATTAGATTCTGCAAAATATCTCTTAAAAACAGCTAAATTCATAGATGAAGAATTAATTACCTTATATGATTTACCACCGATTTATAATGCCTATACCGAAAATGATCTGATTGGACATTTAATAGTGGGATTAGCTCCTCATACTTCAGTCGGTATTATTGCGCGGATAATAGGTTTTACAGAATCACAAGTTTGTTTGGGTTCTCCAATATGGCATTCCGCAAAAAGAAGAGATTGTGATGGTGATGCTGATTCGATTATCCTACTATTTGATGCATTCTTAAACTTTTCATATTCTTTCTTACCGGATAAAATAGGTGGATTAATGGATGCTCCATTACTAATACAACCTATTGTATTACCTCATGAAGTTCAACGACAAGCTCATAATATTGACATCGTGGAAAAATATCCACTAGACTTTTATAAAAATACTTGGTTAGGGGTTAAAGCAGGTGATGTTTCGGATATGATTGAAATACTAAAAAATCGAATAGGAAGTGATAAACAATTTTATGATTATGGGTTTACCCATACTAGTGGCACTTTAATATCCGACATAAATCGAAGTGCTTATTCTACATTAAATACAATGGGCGAAAAATTAGAAATGCAAATATCCACAGCAAATCTTATTAATTCCGTAGACACAAACGAAGTGATCTCTATGGTCTTGACGACACATATTATTCCTGATATAATGGGTAATATGCGTTCTTATTGTTCGCAGTCGTTTAGGTGCAATAAATGCGGTGATAAGTATAGGCGAATTCCTTTGTATGGTAAATGTCTTACTTGTAATAATACTTTGCTACAGACAGTTACTCGAGGTTCGGTAGAAAAATATGTTCTTTTAGCAGAAAACTTGAGTAACAGCTTTAAAGTCACTAGTTATCTGAGGAGCAGGGTTGAATCACTTATTGTGGAGCGAAATTTTGTTTTTCAATCAAAAAAAGAACAACCTACATTACTTGATTATTTATAAAATCATTGTGATTTTTGGTTTATTAGTTTGCAAAATTTATTTGATATGGTCTTAAGGTGGCCAAATTAACTACAATTGCTATACCAGGGGTAGGAGTAATTCCCATAGCGCGTTGAAAGGGTGTTTGGGTTTGCCATGCGCCAGAATTCACTACCAAGGTTCCCTTATAGCTATCCACATCAATTACATGTACATGACCGGAATGGAAAATATCCGGAACATCTTCAATAACCATCATATCCTCTAATTCTGGAGCAATAGGTGTTCTTTGACCGTATATAGGTGAAAGATGTCTTGATTTAAGTAAAATCTTCATCGCCTCTGCTGGTTTAGAATAACTTAGACCAGGAATTGTTGCAATCGTATCGTCCAAGCTTTGCCCATGAAACATTAATGTTTTTACTCCGTCCATATTGATCATGCAGGGATTTCCTAGCATAGTAATATTGCTCAAAGAATAAATCTTATCAGCATATTTTCTTGGTATTGCTGGCTGAGGCAATGCTCGTCTTCCCAGGTCATGATTTCCTGGAATCATAAAAACCTTGATGTGTTTAGGAATTTTCGCCAACAAATTTGTAGCATGCTCCATCTGGGAAAATGAATCCTTTTCAAATAATTCTCTGTCTTGATGCGGAAATATCCCTATTCCATCAATTAGATCCCCACAAATACAAATATACTTTATTTTAGAAACAATATCTTTATTCTCTTCTTTTCCATTTAACCAATTCAAAAACATTTGAAATTCATCTTCCATGAAGAATTTACTGCCTATGTGCAAATCAGATATTAACACACTATATACCTCAGAATGAGATCGATTTGGAATTCTGTCTGGCACATCTAGTGAGAATATTTTTTTTATTATATGGTTATTTCTTTTTGAATTATTCTCAAGTTCTATCATTACCATTTGATCCAAAATTAATGACGAAATCTGTTTTTTTAAATCTTCATCATATGCAAATGCCTCTAATAATCCACTCTGGTCATCAATAGTTAAATTATAACTATTCTTTTTGATCTTCTTTTCCATAATTAATCCTGTTATGAATAAAGATTCTTCCAAATTCTCCTTTGACTGTGGCTTTGGATTTATTCTTGATTGGTTAAGAAATTGTTTAATGAACGCTATTTTTTTTATTCTTTTACTGTCTGGTCTATTAGATAAAATTTTTAAGGATTTATCAAATCGGCTTCTAAACAGTGATGTATATCCTTCAACTCCTTCACCGCTATTAATACTATTATTGGAATCATAAATTATGTTGTTGACATAATAGTTATTCTCAAAATCATCAGAATCACGAGTTACTAATTCTAGAACAGTCTCTTCATTATTTTTTTTAGCATCAATGATTTCAGAATGATCCAGCTTGTTTACGATAGTAGTACCATTATTGGCATTATCATTTACAATCAGTGAACTATTTGTTGAAAACTTTAAAATATTCTTTATATCGTCGGATAAAATAACCTTAGACCCATCTCTCTCTCTTTTGATCATAAGAATCTCTTCAACTATTTGATACACATCTACCTGTAGATTCTCAATTAACACTAATGCATCGGGATGAATCTGAAATCCTTTGCTAGTTATAAAGGAAATTATTTTTAAGAGATTGGAATTATCGGTCAATAATCAAATTAACTAGTTGATGATATCTTTAAATCTTTTTATATAAATAATAAAGTATTATAATTGATAAAAAAAGTATTATAATTGGTTATGCTTATTACATTTAAAAATAGACTGGTGTTTTTCTTTATTGCCATGTTATTTTTCTTGAGTATTTTTTATCTTGGATTTTCCTTTAAAATGGATGAATCATTTTCTAAGGAGTTATCAAAAAACTTTATTAATCAGATAAGTGACATAGATGAATTTGGTATATTCTTAAATAACCTAAAAATAGCATTAGTGATGTTTATTCCAGTCATAGGGCTTGTAATGGGAACTATTTCTGGATTTTCTACTGGTTTAGTGTTTAATTCAATAATGAACCTATCAGATGTTACGTATTCTAATCCCTTGGTCATTTTCTCGACACCATTTGGAATCCTAGAGCTAGCCTCATATGGACTAGCAATTTCTCGAGGCTCTATTTTATTTTTTGAAATACTAAAGAAGAAATTTACAAAAAAATCTTTATTTTATCTGCTAATCGAAGTAGCATTAGTTTCTGGAATGCTTTTTGTCGGGGCAATAATAGAATGGATGATGATTGAAAATATCCCAAAAAGATTATAATCATCTGTCATTCATGCATGGCTTTTGGAATATTTTATATCATTGTTATAAAATGCCATAGTGTTTAAATAGTTTTAATGAAGATTTACCTACAGTGAATTATTAGATGCCAGTAGCAATACTTCCAGATATTAGTGAACAGCATTGTATTGGGTGTGCTTTATGTGTAGAAATTTGTACAGCTCTTGGTCCGGATGTATTAAGAGTAAAACCTGTGGAAGGTTGGAAAAGAGGTAAAGCATTTGTCTTTTATCCAGAACGATGTATCTCTGATGGTGCTTGTATTGGCGTTTGTCCAACAAAAGCAATTTTCTGGATGAGACCAATGGATTATACACCAGGACAACCAATTCCATTAAAGAAAAACGCCATATTTACGAAAGGCTGGGAAGAGGGCTAACTCTCCACCAATTTTTATTTTTTCTCTAATTTTAGAATTCTGTAACCGTTACAAAGCTGATAAGATTTACATTTAGTGTTTTAATATTCTAATATAGTTTTCTCTAATAATTAGTACTTAAATATCCAATAGAATCACTAAGATGCCTGATTGACAAAAAAATTGTATGCTATAGGTGTAAGTCCAGGATCAAAAAAATATCTGATGGATTTTTCAAAAGAAATTATCAAACAATCTCGTTTTATTATAGGATATAAATATACTCTAAATACGATAGATCACCTACTTGATAGATCATTTAATCAAGTATTTGAAATAACCATGAAAAATCAAGAGGAGATTTATTTGAATGTATATAATAATTTAATGAAAGAAAATGATATATGCACTGTTCCATTTACAGGAGATGTAAATTTCTCAGAATCAGAAGTTGTGGACCGGCTTTTATACCTGTTCGGTGATGAAAATGTCTGCCTTATCCCTGGCATCAGTTCTATACAGATAGCGGCTGCAAAGTCTAAAGTTCCATTGGATAAATCTACCATCATGACTTTTCATGTCACTGGTGATATTGAAGAAAAAAAAATAGAACTGGTTAAATCAATTGTTGATCAGAAAAGTGTAATATTAGTGCCAAGACCATGGCCATCGGACCCATCAAAAAACTTTATGCCCTCTGAAATTTCATTATTTATCAAAGAAAAAGGACTGGACACTTCAAAAATTGACGTTTGGGTATTTGAAAATTTGACAAATGACGAAAAGGAAACAACTTTTACTGGAAAAATGAGTTCGCTAGAAAACAAAGACTTTAGCGATTTATCCGTAATGGTTATAGATCAAAACAAACGACAAACTTACTTGGAGTTCTAAATTTATTCTATATTTGTATTATTTCAGTTTTGAATGTAAATAAAATATATTACAATTAACTTTGTATAATGTTGAATGAGCAAGAACGAATTTAGATGTTGTATTGAATGTGGTTCAAAAATGTCTAAAAATATTAAATTATGCCCCGGCTGTGGAGAATCTCAGGGCTAGATTTAAATATTTTTGCTAGACTCATTTTCCATTTTATTGCTCTTATTTTTAGATAATCGTGACAGTTTATTTTCACATATAGTCATTATTAAAATACCTCTATTTTTTAATAATTAGACGATGGTAAAAAAAATAACTCTCCTTATTCCCGTGATTATTTCAGCCTTTGTAATAGGGATTATAGGAATTATTTTTGTTCCATCAGATATTAAGAATGCAAACATCAATTTTTCAAAAGGAACTATAAAAATAGACGATAAACTTTTGACCGTCGAAATTGCTGATTCGGATTTTGATCGACAACGATGGTTAACATTTAGGAACGACAAACCAAATTTGGATTCTGGATTACTATTGATATATGATAAACCTGATTTATATTCAATGTGGTTGTTAAATATAAAATATCCATTAGATTTAATGTGGTTTGATCAAAATGGCGATATAGTTTATCTTAAAAAAGATGCCCAACCCTGTGATAATGTACTTGATTCATCCAAATGCACGTTTAAGAATACCAAGCCGGCAGAATTTGTGTTGGCTAGTTCGTCGGGATTCATCCAACACAACAACATAACAGAAAGTTCAAAATTAGAAATAATTTCAGTTTGAACTCTATTTTTCTCCTTTACTATACATTACTTTTTTTATTAAATTCAGTATCACTACCTCTTAAGTTCGACTACAAGAAAGTAAAAGACAGAGTTGCTTTAAACCGGTAACAAATAGAGTAGGATGTCGCTTATTTAGAGAATCAAGAGTAGCCATATTGTATTATTTCTATAAATGCTTATTTATTTCTTGTAGTTCGTGAGTTATCTCTTCAATGGACGCCTCATCCTCAAGGGTAGTGATATCTCCAATAGTCTCGTTGTTTACAATAGATTTTAGAAGTCTTCTCATTATTTTGCCACTTCGTGTCTTTGGTAACTTATTTACAAAATAAATCTTTTCAGCAGATGCAATTGGCCCTATTGTATTCTTAATGTGCTCATTTACCTCTATATCTAAGTGCGAAGATAATTCCGCTCCTTCTCTTAGTACCAGAAATGCGATGATTGATTCACCTTTGATTTCATCCTTTCTACTAGTGACAGCTGCCTCAGCTATTGAAGGATGAGAGATAAAAGCACTTTCAAGTTCTATCGTTCCTAATCTGTGACCGGCAACCTTCAATATATCATCTGCTCTACCTAGTATCCAATAATATCCATCATTATCTACATATGCAAAATCGCCTGCAAAGTAACTATTACGAGTCTTTTCCCAGTACGTTTTTTCATATCTTTCGTTATTGTTCCACAATGAAAGGAGCATTCCGGGCCAGGGTTCTTTTACAGTTAAATACCCTTTCTTGCTGACTTCTACTTTTTTACCATGGTCATCTACTATTTCTAATTCTATACCTGGCAATGAAAATGTTCCAGAACCAGGTTTCATTTGGATAATCTCAATTCCGGTACACATACTTATCATGATACCACCAGTCTCAGTTTGCCACCACGTATCTATAATAGGACAATTATTCTTACCAATTGTATTGAAATACCACATCCAAACCTCTGGATTTATTGGTTCTCCTACCGTGCCCAATAATCGCAAACTTGATAAATCATACGAATTGGGTATATCATTTCCATATCTCATATATGATCTCAAGGCTGTGGGCGTAGTATATAGAATGGTTACCCCGTGTTTTTCAATAATATTCCAATATTGACCTTGGTCAGGATAATCTGGTGCACCCTCATAAATAATTTCAGTTACTCCATGCATCAATGGTGCATATACTACGTAGCTATGTCCAGTTACCCAGCCTATATCTGCTGTACAGAAAAATACATCCGTTGGGACAAAATTGAAGACCCATTTTGCCGAGTTAAACAAATGAGTCAAGTATCCTCCGCTTCCATGGACAACACCTTTCGGTTTACCTGTGGTCCCTGATGTATATAGTATAAACAAAGGATCGTTACTTTCCATCCATTCTGACACACAATAGTTGGATTCTTTATTTACTAGATCTTCGAACCACGTGTCTTTTTCATTGATATCTATATCTTCATACGTTCTTTTAACGACTATTACCTTTTCAACAGTAGGGGTTTGTTTCACAGCTTCGTCAACTATTTTCTTCAGTGGTATTATTTTCCCTCTTCTATATCCTCCATCTGCTGTAATTATTATCCTGGATTCAGCATCATTTACTCTGTCAATGATTGATTGAGAACTAAACCCCGAAAAAATAACAGAATGAATGGCCCCTATTCTAGCACAAGCAAGCATTGATATGACTAATTCGGGTATCATTGGTAGATAAATTGTGATCCTATCTCCTTTTTTTATACCCAGCCTTTTGAGTGCGTTGGCTAATTGATTCACTCTATAAAATAATTGATTATATGTAATAGTAATAGATTTTCCGTCTTCCCCTTCCCAAATAATTGCTGCCTGATTCTTCTTTTCACTTGTTAGATGTCTGTCAAGACAATTATAGGCGGCATTTAGTTTTCCTCCCAAGAACCATCTAGCAAAAGGAGGGTTCCAGTCCAATACTTGCTCCCATTCTTTAAACCATGCCAAGTTTTTTGCACAATTTGACCAAAATTGTGTTGGATCTATTTGGGATATTCTTTTTAATTCTTTTATCTTATTTCCCTCTATAGAAATGATTTCTTGATGCCCATCCTTGCGATATTGAGGATCAATCATGAAAAAGAAAAGATTTTTCTTTACTTAAATGCTTTCGTTATTTATTATAGTGTATTATCGATATATGATTATAAGATTCCATCCTTATAGTATGTGATCCTCTTTCAAAAACCATTCACAATCACACTAATTTACATATTTTGTTCATTCAAAAATTTTCTTTCAGCAACAATTTCAAATTACATAATAAACTTACATAGGAATGTTATATTTGATTGTTGCAATAAACTAAAATAAATAAAGAGAACGAAAATAAAGTGTGAAATATAGAAGTCGAACTGAAATAGTGGCCATGATCTTGGATGCAGCCAACGGCGGAGCAACCAAAACAAAAATCATGTATAAAGCATTTTTAAGTTATGCCCAGTTACGTGAATATTTATCAGTATTAATTGAAAATAATCTAATCGAATATGTTGAAGGTTCTCAAACCTACAAAACCACCGAAAAAGGCTTAAACTTTCTTAAAATGCACAATGAAATTGGAGAACTCTTAAGTTCAACTACACAAAAGTAAAACAACTTTTCAAATTTTTATAAATTCTTGTAATTTATGATTTTTTTAATAAATTTACAAGTGTAATCATTCAAATAAATAAAGAGTGAAGGAATGATCCAAAATAATTGTGGCTTTCTAACCAAATACCTGCATATTTCGGGTCTTTTTATTTTGCACTCATTAATTATTTGTAGCCATTATATGGGTAGATTCGTTATTTTCTATATTATTTCCTAATGACGCTTCTACATAGTTAGTTACTTCATTGGTAGAACTTTCAGCGCCTTCTGCATTTGATCCCACTTCTTGTTGTTCCTGGTCTTGTTGAATCCCTTGATTATAATTCGTATCTTGTTCCGATTCTTGGGCTATCTTTTGAATATTGTAATCTAATACCTCTTCTTTGTCTTCATTTTGAACGTTTAATTGATCATTCTTGATTTCGTTATTGTGTGAGGTAACTGTGTTGTCCACTGTTTGTTGTGTAAGCTTGTTAATTATGTTGTTTATTTCTGTTTTTTCTAAGTTGACATGTTCTATTAATTCATTAGTGTGAATAGTTATCTGTTGATAAATATCTTCTGTTATTTCGTTACTCTTATATTGCAACTTTGCATCAAATAAAACTGCTTTTATTCTTTTCGATTCCATATCTATTTCAGATATTCTTTGATGAAGTCTCTCAATAATCTCTTTGGTGTTTTCGCCTAAATCATCCAACCTTTTTTCATACTTTAAGTATACCAATTCTGCATCGTCTTTCATATTGTCGTTATCAGCTACGATTTCTTGCAAAGCTTTAATCCTTTTCAATGTCAAAGATTTTTCTCGCAAGAGCTTTTGTGCATCCAATCGCCACCTCGGAATAAAAATAACATAGTCGCCCTGTACCAACAGTTGTTCATATGGTAAATTTTTTATACCACTTGATCCACAATCTACACTTACAGATTCTATGGATCCCTCTATATCTGTGATGATACCTACAACTTTTCCAATGAATGTTCCATACATGTCTTTAACTTTTTTACTGACAAATTCGAGCTTCAATTCGCTCATGCAATTCAATCTGTAGATGAGTATAATGCTCGCTGTGTGAAAAAGATTTTATAATATTGTAAGATTTAATCAACAATAAGTACAATTACATACATACAATAAACTTTGAATAAGAAGTTGAATCAGGATAATTTTAATAGTGAAGAAAGAAAAAAGCTTGAATCTCATTTTTCCAATTCGGACAGTAGTGTATTTGTAATAATTACTCCACATCAGGTCGATCGTGGAGCTTTGATGTCTAGATATTCTAGAACTGATAAGACGATGAGAAGGATATTTATTGATGAATTTCTACCAAATCCCAATAGAGGTCTGGAATTTTATAACAGAGTCCTTTTAGAATATGGCGATGAATCTGTAGCTGAGCTCGGAACAGCTCAATGTGCTTTGGAATGGATATCCAATATATCTGCACAAAAAATAGAAGATCATAGGATCGGATTATCATTTTTAGAAAAATCGTCCCGCTACGTTGCCTTTGATAAAAAAATCAACGGAGTTTATAAATATTTTAGGGATAAAAAAATCATGTCATCCGTTTATGCCGACAAGTATATACAGTCATGTGATTTGGCATTTGAAACTTATTCAAAGAATATCTTACCTATGCAACAGTATCTAAAAGAAAAAATTCCAATAGATAATCTTAATTTTTATGACTCTGAAACAAAAACTGATACCCTCTTTAACCACTTAAAAAACTCTGTGGATATTGATAATGCAAGAAAAATATATAATTCATCCATTAAGGCCAAAGCTTTAGACATATTGAGAAATCTCCTTCCCTCTTCAACCCTCACTAATCTGGCAATTACAGGAAATGGAAGAGCGTTTGAATATCTTTTGTTTAATATGAACTCCTCCGAATTAGGAGAAATCAAAAAGTTAGGTGATTTATTATATAAAGAACTGGAAAAGTACATCGAACCATTTATCAAACGATCAAAAGATAGACACAGCATTTCATATTGCAATTACCTTGATAATACCGAGAAATCAATTTCAAGAATTCTGGATAAGGATCTTTATCAAAAACATGATGAGGTTTCCGTTAATGACATTTCATTAGATACTTTCATTAATATCAAAAGTTTCATAGATGTCAAATTACTTTATCATGTGCCCAATATTGAAGCAGAAATCAAATTGGTTGCTTCTATTTTGCATGAATATGGTAGAGGTCTATCCATGTCTTTTTTACTAGATCTTGTTACTACCTTCTCTGAAGAAAAGCGACATGAGATTATTCGTGCGTATTCTCATTTTAGAGAAAATAGAAGGCACAGACCTGGAAGAGCTTTTGAGGTAATTGATTATTCATTTGAATTAGTAACTAATTATGGAATATTTAGGGATCTTCATCGGCATAGACTTTTGACTATGAGTCGACAGTTGTTATCTACAAAATATGGGTTTGATATTCCAGAGGAAATTAGTGAATTAGGAATAGAAAAGGATTATAGTGATTGTATGTATCATAGTGCTGATACATACAAGTTAATTTCATCTACAATGCCTGTAGAAGCACAATATGCTGTAACTTTTGCTTATAGGTATCCGTATTTTATAAAAATGAATCTTCGTGAAGCATGTCATATGATTGAACTACGGACAACTCCGCAGGGCCATCCAGATTATAGAAATGCGTGTCAGAAGATGTATTCACTGATAAAACAGGTCAATCCAGTTATTTCTGAAGGTATCAAATTTGTAGATATGAATAGTTATGATTTAGAAAGATTCAAATCAGAAAAAAATATGGTATTGAAAAAATCTAAAATAAATGTATCTGATAATTAATTGATACATTCTGATCTCTTCTTATAGCATCTCTATACAAATGACTGTTATTTGTATCACAATTCTACTTTTTTCATTAAAACCATTTGTCAAGAGATTGACTTTTTTTAATAATGCTTTTTTCAAGCCTTCCCAAGTGGTTGATAACTCTTTCATTGGAGAAATTTTTCTCATCGCAAAGATATTTTATGGTTTTTTCCTTCTCCATCTCATTAAATTCAATATTTAAATCCTCCAAGTCAGTAACTTGGGGGTTCAGAAATATTTCCCTAATTTCATTGTACGGAGTGGTCAATAGTTCTGTTTTTATTTTTTCTATATCTTCAAGCTTCTTGTACTTTTGTATCAATTTTAGAGCATTTTTAGGACCAATGCCACTAAATCCATCAGGATTAAAGTCAGTACCAATCAAGATTCCAACATCCACAAGCTGCTGGTGAGTTAGATTATTGGTCTTTAGTACTTGAGAGTATTCTATTATTTCTGGTACGATATCGACATACACATTTCTATTGGGGATTTTTCTTTTCCCACTGACTGTCAAATTCCTTATCAACCTTTTCGCACCAAATAGTATTGAATCATAATCTTGACTCACGGATGAATATGCTAGATCCTTCTTAGATAGAAGTGCGGCGGTTGCTTCCCCTTCTGACTTTGCACTAATATATGGAATTCCCATCAATGACAATAAGTATTTTGATTCTTCAATCATTTTAGAGGTTAGAATTGAAGTCCCCTGACTAAATTTTTTTGCATCATCTATTCTTCCCTCTTCCAATGCTACATTATACTTTTCAGTTGCTTCTTCTTTGACCTTTCTTCTTCTTTCAATTTCTCCTGATTTCAATTTATGAGGTAATCCGTCAAAGATATATACTAATTTGACTCCGTCACTAAGTAAATTTATGTTTCTATAAAAAAGTCCACTGAGATGACTGGTGGGTTCTCCTTGGTTATTTGCAAGCAATTCTCCCGTGGGGCCTCTAATTGTCGCTAAGAATTGATAAATTACATTGAAAGCATCTATCGCAACCACTTTTCCATCTAAATCAGAAATTCTGATAGGATTAGATGTAATCAATGGTTTTAGGTTTAATCCCATATTCTGATGTTCTACCCTTTATGATTTTTAAATATTTGATATTTTACAGGCTTGTAATAACGAGACTATTTATTATTCATAATAAGATCATTTCAAATAAATATGCTAACAAAAGTAAAAATTTGAACTCCGATAAATAAATTATTCAGTACGATTTATAGATAGTAGCCAAAAAACTAATTCAAATACCTTTAAAATGTGTCAAATTATCAAATAGTTTTGTTATGAATAAAGTTCTGGTCTGGTCTGAAAATTATCATGATTTACAAGGCATATTTTATGGTTATCAAGTAGCTAGTTCTAATGAAGAAAGGGTAAATGATTATTGATTAAAAAAAGATAAAGTCGTTACTATTATTTATTACACTGATCAAATAAATACACGGATTCTTATAATTAGACATTTCTGTTCCCTGTTTTTGTTTTGTTATCTTTATGATTTCCTGCCTTATCATTTAACTTCTCTGTCTGAGTTATTATAGATAACCTTAAATCTTGTAGATTTTCAATATCTGAAATCAAGGATGTCCAAAATTCTGACTTGGTTATTTTGATATCGCTTTTGCTATCTTTATTATTGTTACTAAAGAAATTAATATTATTAATTTGCTGCTTACTAGAAATTACATTATTATATCTATTAACATAATTTACAACCATTTTATTCATATTTGCTATTTCTTCATCATCAAACCCGTTCTGAAATATATTTGATAATTTTTGTCCCAAAAATGGTTGTAAAGAAAGCAGAATTCTATTATAGTTTATTTCATTAGATCTCTTGCATAATTAGCCAAAACAGCTTTATTGACCTCTGACCTATACTATTCTTTCCTTCTTTTGTTATCCTATGATAATCTATCCAGAAAACCATTGCTCTTCAAATCGTTTACCGGGTTATCAGTCAAGCAGTTTGATGACATTTATCTAGATATAGAATCAAAATACTCAAAGCATGAGATAAAACGCTTGTCCTCCAAAAGAAATATCGAAAGAGCTGTTGGTGCAGGCAGACATTTCAAACTTGTTGTTAAGGATAGGGTTATCATGGTTTTGGTCTATTACAGACTCTACATCACCTATACCTTGATGGAATTCCTTTTGATTTAGATCAGAGCAACGTAAGTGCAGAGATATTCAAAAGATTGAAGGGTTGATAAAACAATGTCTGCCAATCCCTCAGAAACTATACAACATAACCAAAAGACTAAAGACCAAGGAAGAAATTGAAGAGTATTTCCCTGGTCTTTTGGTCTTTACAGGCTGCACAGAACAGCCTATACCAGAACCAACAAAGAATAGGAAAAAGAGAAGACTGTAATACTCTGGCAAGAGAAAGAAACACACGCACGCACGGTCAAGAACCAGTACGCGGTAAACCGAAAGGGACTGCCAATATACAAATCCAAGCACAAGCAAATTGGAAAAAAACAGAACTACAACATCTTCAAAAACAATCGTCCTACTATTCCCAAGGATCTAGTAAACATGTTTGACCTTGGATTCTTTGGAGTAGAAGCCGATTACCAGGAGCGGAGGTCATCCTTACCTATCAAAAAGGAGAAAGGCTGCGATTTAACTTCAGAACAGAAAAAGAGTACAACAGAAGTCATTCTAAAAGAAGGATATAGTAGTTGAACATACAAAATCTGCAGGATAAAAAAGTACAGGATAACAAATGATGTATTTAGAAACAGGCTAAGAAAGTATGATAGAATATCAGATGTTCTAATGGACTGACCTTTCAGAGACGTTTTTGTTTATTTTTCCAAGATCTAAAAGAAGTGATTGCACATTTTCAATCAATTTTAATATTTCTTGATACTTTTATATAAATGTTTGTTTATATACGGAATCAGGTATAGATATATTAAGGGAAATTAATTAAACATATGTGTCTCAAGTGACACAGGTTAATCTTTCTTAAAAAACAAACAATTTTATTACAGTATAGAAAAATACTATACGTTTATATAGTAGTAAGTTCTTATATTTATAGTTTTTTATAGTCAAACGGTTAGTTTCAATCCTTGTTCTAATGGACTAACCTTTCAGAGATTTGTGCTTTTATGCATTGCAATAAGGAAACCAGGTTTCAATCCTTGTTCTAATGGACTAACCTTTCAGAGCTTGTTTGGTTGAAATAATAACCACCGTATTTCCAGTTTCAATCCTTGTTCTAATGGACTAACCTTTCAGAGTTTCTTTATTTTCTCCGTGCCTTCTTTCCTTCGTTAGTTTCAATCCTTGTTCTAATGGACTAACCTTTCAGAGTATCAGCATATTTCCCTCCGGCTGCAGGAGTATCGTTTCAATCCTTGTTCTAATGGACTAACCTTTCAGAGTACAGAGTCATATGTTGTTCTAATTGAAGATATGTTTCAATCCTTGTTCTAATGGACTAACCTTTCAGAGTTCTAATTGCTTGGGAATGTATTTCCCATTATTGATAAGTTTCAATCCTTGTTCTAATGGACTAACCTTTCAGAGAACCTCCGATTCTAGCATAAACAAAGCATATTATGCTTTATTTTTTATTATTTTCCTCCTCAATTAATCAGTATTGGTTATTTATGACGGAGTATTTAAAGATCCAATGGGACATATCTTCCTATAACAACAATTGGTACATTTATTACTGAAGTTTTGGTATGTTCTTTTTCCATCAGTAGAATTCTTCTTGTATTTTCAAGTTGACCCAAAGCTAATTTTCTCATTTCTTCGTCGATTGCAATGATTTTCTTTACGGTGTTTTCTTTACTGAATATTACCATTGCTTTATTCACAGGCTTACCTAGATTTTCTTCCAGCAAAATAGACAGTAACCCCAATTGAACCCTTATTGTATTGCTTATCTCTATATAATCCGTATATTTTCTTTCTATTAGTATTATCTCATCTTTGGTTTCAATAGCTTCATCGATTTTTCCCGATAATAATATTTTGTTTGAAAATAGCTTCATTCCTATAATTTTTTTTCCTTCTATTTTTAAAGGAAGATATTTCTTATTCCTTCTTTCGTGATTTAAATGAAATTTTTTACCCGAAATTACTACACCTCTTTTTTCTTCATACTGTTTTAAATACATGATTAAGGAAAAATAAGTAAATCTTTCACAAAATGCATTTTCCACAACGTCAGTAACAGTGATATAATTATCCATTTGTTTTATTCCATTGATTATGATCCATTGACTATACTCTTATTTACAAAACCATTGATTCATCATTATTGATTATCCAATCTAGATCCATTTTTCTACCAAAGGAGTTAACCTTTCCAAAACATTGTTTGCATGAAAGTATTAGTAAGAATGAATCTGTCTCCTCTATAATTATTCTTCCTATATTTTCAATTAAATCTTTCTTCTGTTGTGAAGAAAGAGATCCACAAAATACACTTTCTTGAATTCTGACAAATCCAATATCTTTGAGTGCTTTTATAATGTCGTTTCTATTTTCATCTTTAGAAATATCATAAAATGCATAGTATGTAGATACTGAATTCATATTAATTTAAAAAGATAACATCTTTATTAGTTTTCTACAGAAATTCCACCCTTCTCTATCTATCACTTTTTGATATTTCTCTGTATAGGAATCGATAATTTTTTTCCTTGCTATTTTTGTGAGATAAACTCCAATTGTTTTTTCTTCAGTTTGTTGCTTTTCAAACCAATTTTCAGATACGATTTTCTTTGTGAAAAGAGTAATGACTAATCTATCTAATACCGGCCTTATTATTTCTAGCAGATCATATGAAAGAGTGGGTTTTCCATACACGTCTGAATGACAGAAACCTGCATTTGGATCTAATCCTGACATAATAATGATCTTTTCCATACTGGAATATCCAAACCCATACACGTAATTTAAAACCGCATTAAACTCATCGGTGGCGGGATGCTTACTTCTTTTTTCAAATGTCCATTGTGCTGGCATACTTTTAGAAATTGCTTTGAAATAATATGATGCACAGAGTCCCTCTATTCCTAGAATATTATTTTTGAATTCTGGTTTATGGTTAATTTGACCTAGTCTCTCTATATACTTGGTAATCATCTCTATGGCAATATCTATCTCTGGAATACGATTCTCGCGATTATTTCTAAGGTAAATCAAAAGACTTTTTTGTCTGCTTATTTTAGTTTTAACTATATCTTTTATAATGTTGAAAGATAATGTAGTATCCTCATTTAGATACTGATTTCTCCTAATTATTGTATTTCTTCCTGGATTTGAAACCCATAATCTTGCAACTGGTCTCCCAGTATACTCGGATATAACCAATTGAATTTGCTTTTCAATACAGAGTCTTATTGCTTGTGTACTTATCAATGAATTGGAGCTTATTATGATGCAGTCTACTTTTTCTGCAGGAATTTCTTTTTTACCATCTTCATTTGCAATTATAAATTGATCAGAACGACGTTTTATTGTGCTTCCATGAGTAGAGATCTCAATTATCATCCTTTGCTATTCCTACTGTCCCAAAACCTTTTGATACGCTTTTACCAATTCCTATGTATTCGGGAATTAAAATATTAGTATTAAAATTTGCATTAAATGCTATGAATTGATTTTTCTTTAAATAAATGAAAACTGGTTGTATATTTGATATACTTGCTTGCAGTTTAAAATCTATATAAATATTTAATCCTTTTAACATGCTCAATATGTTACCAATTAAAATATTCTCAAGAAATTTGGTTTTTGATAAAGTTGCACCAGAAAAGAATTGTTTAAAATTTTTTGAATTTAATGCTATCCATGGACTTTGAAAACTGTACCTCATGTTTTTCTGACTAATTTGAATTATTTTAGTTTTAAACTCTATATTATTTATTCTAACTTTCTTACCTTGATTTGTTCTTATGTATTCAATTTTTGACAATTTAATATGGATATCCTGTGAATATTTTTGCAAGCCTATTATCAAGAGTTTTTCTGAGATTTTTTTGTATTGGATTTGTGGATATCTATAAACAAAAGACGTTCCTTCATCATGATGATGATATTCCATATCGTTTTTAAATGAATTTCCAAAGAATCCTCTCATTGATGATGGTGATATAGAATTTATATCTTCAGTTTCTATATATGCATAACAAATTTTTATATCTTTATCCATTTATCAAGACCAATTTTATCATCATATATGTCATTTAAACATCCTGATTTTGGTAATAAAATATTTTTCTCAAATAACTCTGAATCGAATAATTCTAAAAGATCTTTGTAATCTCCTCCATTTTGATGCCTATTATTATGGAAAAGTGAAAAAGGAACAGGAAGAGTTGCTGATAGGTTACCATATTTTTTATAAAAGCTTTTTAACGATTTTGTGTTAAACAATAATTCTTCCTTTATTTTTATTAGATCATTTTCGTTCTCAGGAACAATTACAGGCTCACCATATTCATTTTGAAAAATTTCTTTGTTAATAAACTCCCATACACCTGGATAGTCATAATTTGACATCTTTTGTTCAAGATCTGAAAGCAACTTTTTATTAGAATTGTTTAGTGTATTAATGGTTCTATAATATCCCTCTAACCCTTTATACAAATCCTGAGAATTAAAAATATTCTTTATAATCTTTAACGATTCCTCAAATTCTAATCTGTTGTAAGGTCTATGATCTTTACCATCATCAAAAAGAAATACATTTAGGACCGGGTTTGTTGCTTCCCCTTCTCGATTTAATCTACCCATTACCTGTACAAGACTATCTAAAGGAGCCACCTCTCTATTTATTAAGTCAAAACTTATGTCCACACCAGCCTCAATAACTTGTGTTGAAACAACCATACACTTGGTTTTGTTATTGATTTTACCAATTATTTTACTTCTAGTCTTTTTCCTTATTCCTGTAGTGATATAGTAGATATCTGGATAATTTTCTTGGTTAATGTCAAGCTGCTGTTGATGCTCAAGGATCTTGTTTGAATGTATTAATTTTGATATTTTATCAAAAATGATTCTAGCTTTCCTCTTTGTATTAACCATGAATAATTGTTTTTTATAATCAAGCAAATTTGGAGTAATATCTGGAATTTTCTCATGGAATCTTATCTTTTTTAATGTTATCTCATGATACTTGGATTCTAATTCTGATCGTAATTTTATTGGCTTAATATCTTGAGAAGTCAATTCTTCGGGTACTGTGGCACTAACTAGTAAAACTTTTGTATTAATAAATTTGCATAATGATTTTAAAATACTTACAAAATTAGGAAGTAAGAACTTGGGGATAATTTGAATTTCATCTATAATTAGCAGAGCATTTTTTAAAGATAATAATTTCAAGTTATCAACACTCGAATTAGAATAAAGAGTAATTAAAAGTCTTTGTGTGGTGGTAATTATGAATTTTCTATTGAAAGATTCATTTTCAAAATCCCAAAAAAGTGATGGTGTCTCATTTTTGGTATTTTTTTCAAGTAAACTTCCTGAAAAAAGATGATTATATACAAGAACATCTAATTTATCCGCATCCTTAATAACATTGTTAATTTTACTTTCAAAATCCTCGGTTAGAGCCAAAAGGGGAGAAAAATACAATACTTTGTCAAATATCTTTTTGTCACCATACATTGAAATGATATCTAAAAATAACTTTGTCTTTCCTATTCCCGTCGGTGCTTGTATAACTGATATGTTATTTTCTATATTGAATTCTGAAATAAATTCATTTTGAAATTTCGATCTGATTTCTGATAATTTCGAATTAGATTTAATTAATTCTTCTGTTTTAATATTTATATCAAAATGATATTGTTTTCTTGTCGAGAAACTTCCTCTATCTGCTTGAAGTAACGCAGAAAAATATAATAGCAATTCCATATAGTTTGGGACTATAGCATCCTTTTCAGTAGTTTTTAAGATTGAGCCATCTAAATGAATTGGACGATGATATTCTTTCAAGCATTTTGACCAGTTTAATAGTGAAAACTCTTCTATCGCTACTAGTTCTTTTTTATAGCGTGTTAGATAATCATAAATTTTATCTTTACTATTTTTAAAACTTCCAGTTCTATCATTTGCTGGTGTATTTACACTGGATCTCAGAGAGGAGTGGTGTGCAGCAATTAAGCATAAAATTATGTGAATTCGTTTTATCGTTAGATCATTCGTGGAGTACAGTAGTTTTGAAGCAATCCAGGCAGAAAACAGAGAATGCTGTCCTATGAATCGATTTAACAATTCTTTTTTCTTCATCTCACGTGTTTTTTCATCGTTATAAAAAAGATATTGATAATAAGGATTTATTTTACCTATATCGTGCAGCAAAGCAGAATAATACACCAATTCTTTGTTACTAAAATGTGTATCTCGCAGGAGATTTGTCACAGAGTTTGAGACTGTTAGCAAATGGTGGGTTAATAAGATACCAGTTTCCAATGGATGCGAAAGAAACGGAGAAGAGTCTTCAATAAATGCAGACAATGGAGTCTTTATCTTTTCCCAAATTTAATAATTTTGAAAGTGTAGGTTTTTTTGAAATATAAAAGGAATATGATGATTTAACAGGAATCCAAAATTTTAAAACTCTATTTTGAAATACTTCATTGTTAAAGAAATGATGCAAGTGCCTTTCAATCAGAATTGACGAGTCATCAGCAATTGGATCTACTTTTTGTATTTCAAAACTGTCGTCATAGTTTTCTGACTCGTCTAATACTACTGCTGAGGTTTGAAATTCTAATTCTCCATCTATTCCACAAGTCTCTATACAGTCGTCATAGATTGTTGCATCAGTTAACCTAGCCGGACAATAAGCATGTCCTAGGTAAGGTGAATAATTAAAATCATTGTTATTTATTCTATTGAAAACCTCATTAATTTTTTCTTCATATTCGCTAGAAATATAAATTCTATATCTAGGAAATTGAGACACTTCTTTTTTAAAAGGCTTAGTCTTGGACTCTTTAAGTGACCTGTGATTAGTATAATATATTATTTTTTTTGGTTCTGATAATAATTCTACTCCTACTCGCATTTTTTTCATCAATTCAATAAAGCTGTCAGAATATAATCGTTCAAAGCTGTGTGATCTTGTAATGCCCATAATTGCACCAATTATTCCAATTACAGAACTTTTCGAAGGTATGTAATAGACAATCTGACTTGTGGTAATAGAAGGATCTTTAAATGATGCAAAATCTCCATCCAAAATGAAAGACATAGTTAACATTTGATTTCTTCTATTCTTAGCCCTTTTTGTTTTAGACTGTCTATTAAATTTTCGATATCTTTTGAAATTTCTGTAGAAAATGCTAATCTGATCTTTTCAATTTTTTCTTTTCTTTTTTCCATGGCATCTATCATTTCATTAAAAATGAATGGCTGTTCCACCAAAGAAGAAATATTATCTTTCATCTGTTCTTTCTCTTTTACCAAAATTGGAAGGTCGTTATAAATTGAAGAGTTATAAAATACCTCAATGTATAAAATACTTCTCTGTGGAAACTTTGACCTTGTTACTAGATTGTTCGTTCCATTCCATAAACACTCAAATAACTTTTCCCTTTTTTCACTAAACTTTTCCATGACCTCTGTAACATCAAAGTATTTTCCTAGATTTTTGGGGACAATAGCACCATGCACTTTTATCAGAGCATATTCTACCGAATAGAATTTACCTATAGTGGATGATTGTTTTTCTTTATCTTTGTCAATCTTTCCTACAAACTTTGTAGTTATTGACGGATTAATTACATGTACTTTGTTTACACTTCTGTTGAGTCCAAACTGAACTGGTCCAGTAAGCTTTTGTGAGCCTCCTCCTCCTTATGCATCAGAGCGGATAGTTACAAGTGCTCCAAATAAAGGGATGTCAAATGTACTGGTTATGAGTCTTAAAAGAGGATCTGCTTCCTTCTTGATATCTCCAACAATTTCTTCAGCTCGCTTATCAGCAGTCGTTGCATTTCCATCTAAACCATAGTCCACAAATATCGTTTCACCCAAGACATCCTTGGCGTAATCCCTGATAGTTCTCTTGATTCGTACATCAGTAACTAAAATAGTATCATCAGGCATCAGTCTAGGTTGATTTTCAAATCCTGGATCACCATTTGGATTCTGTCTTGATTCATAATAAAATAAAATTTCTGAATTACTTTTATTATTTACCATGGGATTCAACATAATTCACGAAACACTCCTTTATAAAAGAAATAAGAATAATCTTTATTTGCATCGTCATCTGATATTTCGTTGGAAGGATGATTTTGTTTTATATAATCTAACATATTTTTCATGTTCGATTCATTTGAATTTGAAATATTTATTCCAATACCAATTCTGTGGAAAACAAACCTTAATTTTTCACGATCATATTTGGAATATGTTAGTATATCCTTTAAAGAATTTGATTGTTCATCCGCATTTTTTTTAAATGTGACATATCTTCCTGCAATTAAACCCAATTTATAAGCATATTCTTCATTAGGATTCATTATCGTTATATCTAAATCACTTGTAGTTAAAATTTTAATACAAAATTCGCTTTTATCAAAAAATTCTATTATTTCAAAATTATTTTTAGGCCTTGTTATCCATTCAAATATTTTTGCGCGTATTTTCTTGATAAAAAATGATAAAATTAGATTACGATTTATTTTCTTTTCATGAAGGAGACTTTGGATTGCGTTTATATACATGGACCAAATAATTTTCGTTCCGCTGCCTTTATCGATTAGTATTTCTAGTGCATTGCGGGGAATATTGGATTGAAAAATATCGATATTGTTGAACCTCTGAAATATTTTCCTCATGGATTGCATGGTCAGATTATCGTCAAATAGGATTTCTAGCTTTGCTTGATTTTTTTCAAAACAAATTATTTTAATGCAAGATTGTTTTTGATAAGAGTCTCCTACTTTTTGCTTAAGTTTGAGATAGTTTGATAACAATTGATGATAAATTCCTTTTTTTGCCTGTTCAAACTTATAGGAGGGGTCATCTAAATCGGTAAAAATCCAACTCAATCCTGAAATGTTAAAAACAGACTCATTTGGAATATTAATTGTTTTAAAGGAGTTTTTGCCTATGGATAAATTTTGATAAAATTCATTCTTAGTTCTGCAATTTAGAGAAAATGCAGGATCGTCAAATGATAAAAATTTAGCTGTCTGGGTCGCATCCTTCGGAAATCCTGAGGTTTCATTACCAAATGAATCAACAATTTTGTCTTGATCATTATCCTCATCAACTGTTTTAGGCATATAATGGATTTTTTTTGATGATGGGAGGATGATAAGTAAAAATCTTGTACCCATAGATTTTTCTTTTGAATTTGCAAATTCATCTATCCACTTACTTTTAATAAAGTTGAAAAACTCTTTAGATATTTTATAAAAAATATTTGAATCTAGTGAATCATTACTTATTACGTTGTACTTTTTATATAAATCATAAATCGTTATATTGTTTTCCGTACGATAGTCGGTCTTATTTACTCTAATTTTTAACGCATTTTCGGCGTTAATATTTTCTCTAAAATTATTAGTGTTTTCTTTTGAATCTATCCCTAGATTATTATTACTTTCGATTTCCATTTCTGCACTGAATTTCGATTTCTCATTATTGACTATTTTTTTTGCCGAAAAAATTTATTATAAATTTTGAGATATTTTTTCTTGATTCAAAACTACAATCAAATTCTATATATGGTTTAGGAGAGTTGCTACCCGTACTTCGGTATGGAATTTGAGCTTTATTTTTCTCTGGCATTTGGAATAAAGATTGAAATCTGTTCTTATCATTTTCATTAATACCGTATTGTTGAAGTGTTATATCATCGATTTTTATATCCAGATCATAATCTTTGCTTGTTGAGACAAAAATTTTCTTAATTAAATTAGATCCAGTAAATTCATGACCATAATTCTTATTTTTAAGATAAAGGTCATATGCCAGCATATATCTTATTTTAGAGCAAATATAATTGGAGTGTGATTCACCCGGCGACTCTCCCTTTCATCTGAGACTTTTAGGGTATATTAAAGAAGAACTGGTTTGCAGTATTTTAGCAGTTTAAAAAATGAATAGTGAAACAAATATTAATTAGAGCCCGGGTCATAATTGACAACAAATAAAGCTAGTCTAATGGAGTATCATGTTTTGGTGAAACAAAGATACTATCAAAAAGACTAGCAAGAGATAATCCGTTATCCATTCTAATTAGTATTTTGTATGTGATTGGACTGATTGATAG
>WHSX01000109.1 GCA_009379865.1 Candidatus Nitrosocosmicus sp. | reverse complement strand
TATCGCCAAGAAATGCTTCAGCATCCTTCTTTATCTTTTGAAGAATAAATGCGGATATTTGTTGCGGAGTATATTCTTTCCCCAATGCTTTAAATTTGAAATCAGTACCCATTTTCCTTTTAGCGGCAATAACAGTTCCCTCAGGATTTGAAAGCATTTGACGTCTGGCAGGTTCCCCAACCATTAATTGACCATCTTGCGAAAATGCAACTACTGATGGAAAGGCTTTCCCTCCTATTGAGGCGCCTTCAGCAGCTTGTATTATAACTGGTTTCCCACCGATCAAAGAAGCAGCGGCAGAATTACTAGTTCCTAAATCAATTCCTATTATTTTTCCCATTTAAACTTCATCTCCTTTTGTATCCTCTTTATTATCATTATCGATATTTTTAATTATCTTTTTGGAAACCTCCACTAAACTCGGACGAAGGACACGATCATTTAATAAATAGCCCCTCCTAATTTCCTTAGTAATAATATTTTCTTCCGCATCATCTTCAACATAAGAAAATCCTATTATTTCATGAAAGTTAGGATCAAAAACACTATTCAAAGCCTTTATTTCTAAAACATTTTCTTTTTCTAAAAAGAGATCAATATTTTTTAGTATATTCGTCAATCCCTCAAGAATTGAAATATCAACTTTGTGGTGTTTTAATGTATCTAACGCACGCATAAAATCTTCTCGCAAATTAACCACGGTTGACAAGATGTCGGCCTTCACTGAAAGTATCCTCAAGGCGTTTTGTTTTTCAATATTTTTTCTATAATTATCAAAATCTGCTAAACTATATTTTAATTTGTTAAATGTATCGTCATACAATTTTCGATAATGTTCCAAATCGTCTCTTGTTTCCTTTAATTCGGCAGCCATATCTTCAATGGATAATTCAGTTTTTAAATTTTGATTAGATTCATTAGTGTTAGTGTTATCATCCAATAACAGATAATCATTATCTTGATCATTTTTTACTTGATCTTTGTTTTTAGTTTTATCCATAGTAATAAATTTGGTTAAATCTAATAATTACATATCGATTATGATGAACCCGGAAGCAAAGAAAATAGAATAAGAATATTACATCCAGTTGATATCGCGATTTGCAATCAAGCAATCAAGCATAATTACTTTTTATAGAAGATCGCGCACCACAAGCTTCACATATCATAAAGCCTAACTTCTTAATTTTTTCTGTCCTAGTGTCCGGACTACCGCAAACAGGACAAATAACATAGTCCTTTACATATCGATCTATCAAACCTCCGAATGAGGATACAGGTTTTCTGCCTAAAAAAATAACCCGTTCACCAGTAATATATCCTGCAGATGCTAATTCCTTATTTAAATATAATAATAATTTTTCAGGATCACGCCTTAATGCCTTTGGAAAATCCATGAAATTTCTAAAAATTGTTCGTTGGCCAACCCATATTACTCTTGGAACAGGAACTTCAAGTCTGGCAACTTCTTTCTTTACCACATTTCCCAGTTTATTTTGTAACCTATCTAACAAGGATACATACCCAGATTCATCTTGGATTGACATGTTATAGATTACAACAGACCAATTAATGTACGTTGTGAATAACAATTAACATAAATAATTAACATAAATAAGAATCACAATACCGATCTATACCCGGGTGTATTATTTTGAATTATCCAATCAATAAATGGATACAAAGTGTTATAAGGCAAATCAGCAGATTTTTCCACGTTATAGCTTAACATAACCATCCGATTTAACAATAAATTATGTAATTTTTTATCTAATTGATCTCTTTTAAAAGGATCATAAATTTCAAAAAAACATTTTTGTCTGTAGTATGAAATATGATGTGCATAACAGTACATAAGCAAAGTAGGGTCTCGGCTGATCCTTTTATTTATCTCCCTTTCGTCAAATGCAGGGCTATTTTGCATTTCAACATAAATTTGAAGAACCCTTCTTTGATAATTTTCTTTAATCAATTCAATATTAGACGGACCTATGTTTTTTGATAGAAAAATGTCACGCTTTAGTTGATCAATAGTTTTTCGTGTGATATCTTTTGCAGATAACACATCCAAATCATTTTTGACTCCAAAATTTTTTCCGAAGAGAAAAAAAATTCCTAAAATTTCATGTTGATCGACGAATGGAAAGTCCAAATCGCCATCAAGAAATTTTGATAATCTTTCGTAAATGTTACTAGGCAAAAAGAATCCCATATAGGAATCAGAAACTATAGTCAAGGCAATTGAAGAGTCATTTGTATATAATAAATATTTTTTCGTGTTGTATTGGTGTTTGGTTGTTTGGTTGTTTATATAAAGAATAGTCCCTAGGCTTTAGAATAGAATCCAGCTTTTCTTTCATAAATTTGACCATCGTTCATTGCCTTTTTTATGTGCAATTTAGCATCTGAATCACTAAATTTACCGGTTTTGACTAGTTCTCCAATAAACACATTCTCTTCAACGTCATTCTTTTCTTCTCCGGAAAGACTTGAAAATATCTCCATGAAAAGTTTTAGTTTTGATATTTCGCTGAAGGGTTTTCCATGCAATACACCCAGATCAACTTTACCAGTATTGACATCAACGCCTGCGGTTTCTAGCATTCTTTGAACTAGAAACAACGATCTTTCTGCATCCTCTCTTTCGACTTTATCTTTTAAAAGCAATCTTGCGCGAGCAGTAGCAAGTCTCACTAGACCTTCTAATTGCCTGGGTGTAACGGTAATCATACTGTCTGAGTCAACATTTCTCATCTTCATATAATAATCACGGATAATATCTATCGCCTCTCGAGTCAGCTCGGGTTCAACAATTTGTTTAGCAAATGCCAAGTATTTGCTGAAGAGATCTATATTAATAGCGGCTTGAGATGATTTTTGGGCATCCTTATGGATTTCTAAAATATGGCTGGCGATTTTACTATCTTTTTCTTTTTCTGGAAGATCGCGTATCACATAAACAAGATCAAACCTTGTAAGTAGAGGAATTGGGAGATTTACATTTTCAGTGATATTTTTATAAGGATCATATTTGCCATACATGGGATTCGCAGCGGATAGTATAGAGGTTCTCGCATTTAATGTTGCCACTATACCACCTTTAGCAACTGAACAAGTTTGCTGTTCCATAACTTCGTGAAGCGCCGAACGATCCTCAGCTTTTATTTTGTCGAATTCATCGATACAAACCAAACCTTGATCTCCAAGTACTACAGCACCTGCTTCAAGCATCATTATTCCGGATTTATCTCGCACAACAGCAGCTGTTAGTCCTGCTGCAGTGGAGCCTCTTCCAGAAGTATATAATCCCCTAGGAGCTATTTTTGCGGCGAATTTAAGCATTTCAGACTTGGCTGTTCCCGGATCACCAACCAATAGGACGTTAATATCACCCCTTCTTGTTGACCCATCATCTAATTTTTTGGTAATAGACCCCACAATTAAAAGCAATATGGATTCTTTTATGACTTCGTGTCCATAGATATGTGGAGCAAAGGATGATACCAGCTTATCATAGATATCAGGTTTTTTTGACAAGATTAGTATTTGTCGTTCATCTTCTGCACTGATAGAAATTCGCTCCATTGATCGAGTTTTCTTATCTCCAGCCCTACCCCCAAGATATTCTATATTATTACCTTCCATTCGTAATCTAAACAGAGAAGTCTTTTGAGTGGTGGAATCGCCCGAAACAAAAGAAGCTTCTTGATCTATTCGAATAATTCCTGTCAACATAATCCTATCCCCTGGTCTGCATTGGTCAACCAAATCACCAAGAATTGTCACCTCTATATAGTGAGGGAGTTGTCCTGCAGGAAGATCCTCAGGCAATTCCTGTAATCTAACCAATTGAAAATCGATAAATAGACTGCTTTCTACATCCATTTCCATTTCTTTTTCTGAGCAATTAAGGCATCTTTGTGGTTTTTTTAAAGATAATCCCTTTAATTGTGAAAAACTAATTTGATTGCAATTTAGACATCTATACCCAATTCTTTTTCCTAACGGTTTAATTTCTGAGGAACGTACTACCATTCCTGAAACACCTAGTAACTTATTAATTACATCGGCATTTATGTCACGCAGTCCTTTTTGAACAGCGTAATTTCCTATTCTTACCCGAATATGCTCTCTAATCTCATTTGTATAATCTGGATGAATTTCCAATAGAACTGAAATAACGGCCTCATTAAAAGCTGAAAGCATTTCATCTGGATTATGAGTGATGTCCTTTGCAAGTAGTGGACTGAAACTATCAAAATCAATATAGTCAATAGTAATAGAAGTTGAAGATGTCGCCATCATATTATTAATTTTATCAAAATACTTGTAATTACCATCACGATCCTTAAATGAACGTAAAAAAACCTCCAATTCATTTGATAATGCGGATATGGTTTGTTGTTCTTGTTCCTGCATATTTGATGGATTTGGAGGATCAGCATTACTCAATCTTTAACACCAGTTTTTTAAAATTAGACGTCATATTGTGGAAATTCTCATAGAGAAGTTTTTCTTCTAATGAGAATTTTCACAATATGACGTCTAATTTTAAAAAACTGGTGTTAAAGATTAGACGTCATATTGTGGAAATTCTCATAGAGAAGTTTTTCTTCTGATGATAGTTTTTCTTCGAGTTCTGGCACCAAAGGAGAAGAAGCAGAGAGTTTGACTATTTTTTGTAGTCTAGATGCTATGAATGGATTCAAAGACACTATTAATGATTCTCTATCTTTATCTTCGATAGTACGAAGATAATTATTTACGCGTGCGTAAAAATCTGGTTCTATTGTAGATACCTCATGGCTAGGCGATATTCTTTCTCGATTTAATGCTCTTTTAATATAAGATAATTGATCATCATCATGAATTTCTACTATGCCTTGTTCACTCAAAATAATAGAGATCCATCTCGGAACCGAAGTCATATCCCCTTCTTTAGCGCTAATATAAATAAGTGGTCTTATTGATATTTCAATATCTTTTAAATATATTACTCGTACATCCTTTAGAAGATATTCTAGAGTAGAAAAAGTATAGAGGATTGAAATATCGTCTATACCTGAAATTAAGTTATTTGCAACACCAGCATTAACATCATCAATATCATCATGTGACGGCAGCAATGAATTCACAAAGGTAATTATCATTCTTAGTTAATAAAATTTCAATGTCGGATTAACGGTATCCTCTACAGAGTATTGAATAATTTTAAATTAGAAAAAGATGGACAGTACATCACGATGGAAAAACGGCACCAGGAGCAGAAGCCAGAGGTTATTTCTGATATTATGTGGGTCGAAAAATACAGACCAAAACATCTAGCTCAAATAATTAATCAAAAAGAAATTGTAAAAGGCTTAGAAAATTTAATGAGAAAACCTAACGAATTACCACATTTATTGTTTACAGGATCTGCAGGGATAGGTAAAACTACCACAGCTCTATGCCTTGCAAAACAAATGCTAGGAGATAACTGGAAAAGAGATACTCTAGAGCTCAATGCGTCAGATGAAAGAGGAATAAAAATGGTTCGTGAAAGAGTAAAAGAATTTGCATCGATCATGAAGCTTTCAATAAATCAAGAAAAAAATGAGAAGCCTTTCAAGATCATTATTTTGGATGAAGCAGATGAAATGACTACAGAGGCTCAAACAGCTTTGAGAAGAATAATAGAGGACAGTGCCAGAACTACTAGGTTTATTTTTATTTGTAACTATCTTTCACATATAATTGAACCAATACAAAGTAGATGCGTAATTTTTCGATTTTCAAAGGTTTCTGAGGAAGAGGTAATTGAATATTTGAAGGATATTTGTAAAAAAGAGGAAGTAAAAGTCGAAGAGAAAGCACTTCGTAAAATATATGAACATACAAATGGTGATTTAAGACATTCAATCAATATATTGCAAGTTGCTTCAGTGAACGGAAATATAAGTGTCCAGCAGGTTCAAAATGCAATAGGTATATCTGGAAAAAGCATAATAGCTGAAATAATAAAATTAGCCATTAATTCCAAATTTAATGAGTCAAGAATAAAATTATTAGAATTACTATATGTTTATGGAGTTTCAGAAACAGATTTTCTAAAATATGCCAATGAGGAGATTTATAAGCTTGATCTGAAAGATCCTTATGAAATTTCATCTATAATTGCAGAATACGATTATAGACTTGCAAATGGTGCACACCCTGAAATACAACTAGCAGCCTTTTTAGCACAATTAGGCAAGATAAACTTGAAAAAAGACAAATCTAATTAAAAATCATCCTCAAACTCATCGCCACCATCCTCTTCTGTTACATCATCGAACTCTTCTTCGAATTCTTCACGTTCTTCCGCGGTCTTATATGGGATATCTGCTTCTCCTAAATTTCCACAAACTGGACATTTAAATTCAATTGTTTGACCTTCAAGGTCTAATAGAAATTCTTTGGTGAAGACCTCATCACAGTTTGAACAAACAAGAGTAGTTTGTATATTTTCTTGAGTGAATTTATGCGACTGTACCCGAAAGATTGTGTTCACCATACTTATTTTACCTTTAAGATTCGGTCTTTATTATAAGCCTTATCTTTATTAAATCTAAGGTTTGTAACAAAATAACTATTCTAAAAATATTAACTCATACCCAATAATTTATGCATTTGTGGAATCACTCTTACATCTTTATAAAAACTACACACTTCATCATATATTTTCAATATTTGCGTAGTAGATGGAGAGTCAAATTGGTAGCTAGGCTGGAGTGTTATACCACTCAATTTACTAATATTTGGACGCTCAAAAACTCTAGAAAGCAAGTCTCTAACTTCATTTAATGTTGTGGAATTTGTAAATACGATTTTTATAAATGAAATTTTATCGCTCCTATTTAATGCGATATCTAAACAACTTAATTCGTTTTGTAAAAGGTTTTCATAGGATTTGGATTCGATTACTTTTGAATCAGATGTTTTAAATTCAACTTTACAAATATCAAAATAAGGCAAAACCAATTCAAACCTTTTCCAATCAAAACACGACGATTCCAGATATGTTTTAATCCTTAATTCGTTTTTAACAAAATCTGCAAGAGAAATCAAAGATCGAGTTTGTAATAAAGGTTCTCCTCCGGTAAAATTGATTTTATAAATGTTAGGCTGAAGATGTTGAAGGATAAGATATTTAGCTTCATTAATTGTATAACTTTTGCCGCTTGTAGGTGATAGAGAATATTTTGTATCACACCAATGACATTTGAGATGACAGCCTGAAAAACGGATGAATAGAGTCTTTGTTCCTGCAAGGATACCCTCGCCTTCAATACTTACAAACATTTCATTTAATTGAACTTTGTTATGTATGTTGGCAACAGAAAGACTGTCATCATGATCCACATAATTATCAGTACCGTTATCATTATTGATTTTTGGATTAATAACTGACATAATTTGTTTTATCCTCCAAACCAGCTTTCAAAATTGCTTGTTTTCGATTCATGCAAGATTCACAAATCCCACAATGTTTTGAAAGGTTAGCTTTTTTATCGGTAGATCCCAAGTAACAGCTCCATGATTGAAAAATCTTGTCGCCCAATATTTCATAGCCTAGCAAAAGCAATTCAGATTTACTTAAGTTATCCATGGCTGGAGACCAAATATGAAGCTTTTTTCTAATTCCCAATTTAATTCCATCAATTTCAGACAGATAAAGTACTTTTTCTAGAGAACGTGTAAAAGAGGGACGACAATCAGGATATCGAGTATCTCCCGAATGAGCACCGTATATTACCAGAGGAATATTTAAAGAAGTTGCCCATACAGAAGCAAGAGTCAAAAAAACAGTATTTCTTAAAGGTACTACCATACTATAATCAAAAGTTGATGGAATTTTAGATTTGGATCCGGTCAAAATATTTGTTTTCCCAAGCAAGGTTTTTAGAAACGATATGTTAATTATTTCGTGTTTTTTACTCTTCAATAATTTTGAAAAGCGCTTTGCAACGAGCAATTCATTGGATGCACGTTGTCCATAATCAAAAGATATCAAATACAAATCTAATCCCATTTTTTTTAGATACGCAGCTGTGCTGATAGAATCCAAGCCACCACTAAATATACAAACAGCCTCAGAAAAATTATGAATGGAACTAGATTTTTCTTTCAATTATGATCACTACCCTCATTCACTAATGTAAACCTGACGATGATGCTGCTGCGGGAGCGTTGTTATCAGTGTTCTTAAAATATCCCACTAGCCCCCCTATTCCGTATGAAACTGAAATCATGACTCTAGTAGAAAAAAGTATCATCTCATAATGATCTGTGTAATTATAATAAATTGTAACAACTAACAAAGATGAAAGGAGCAACGCCCCAGCTATCAATTGTTCGATACTAAATATTTTAGAATATTTCTTCAAAAATATGAAAGTTGAAATGTTACCTAAGGATAAACCAGTAAGCAACAGAAATGGATAATATTTTTGGAAAAAGGGGATCAAAAGAAATGGTAGAGCCCAGGTTAAACCATTTATCAATTTTATAAGAAATGGCCAAGAAATACTTGTTGAGACCCGGTCTCGAAATACTTTACGCATTGATAAAATAGGTTTCAAAAAAAGTAATAACGAGACAGCAAAGCAGCCTATCCATATAATGTAGTAATAGAAATAACTGAAATTATAAACAAATACTATATGTGATAAAATCGAAGATAATCCAAACCACACAGATATAAAAAAAAATATGAATGAGAAGACCCTGGTCATTCACTTTAGAAAACTTCACAGAGTATATAATTTAATAAGGTAATCCTAAAAATATGTAACCTGTTAGAAAAAACATGAAGGCCTGTAAATTATGCAATAAAGTAAAATTTTATTCTATTAATTATTTATTTTCTGACACTTTGTGCAATGAGTGTTATATAATCCTGAAGGAAAAATCAGCCAAGGAAAGAAAAAATCATTCCATTTCCTAAGGCTAATTACTCCTGAACATAGCCACACTTATTACAAAATTTAGAAGAATGTTTTATCGTACCGCCACAATTAATACAGTATTTTTTTTCAATATCTCCAGATTGTTTAGTGTTTGAAGTGTTTTCATGCTGTGTAGAATAAAAATCTGCGATAGCGCCAGTGGGTTTAAAGGTTTCATCTATGTCCGGAAGGTATCTAGAAGGAGGAAATGACTTCCCGGTCTTTGATTCAGGTTTATCTACCAAGTATGAAAGTAGACGAGGAGTATCTGTATTTGTTTTCGAATCTTTGACTTGTTCACCCAACCAAATCGCAAATTTTTTTAGCGTCATTTCAGGTGTGGAAAATGTTAGAGAATGGGTGGACATGTAATCTTCAGTAGCCAATCGCCCATTAAAGATTTTCATAATATATAATAAAAAATTGTGTTTATTAATTATTGTGAATTGCCGCATTTATTACAAAATTTTGCTTGTTTTGGAATTGACGCAGCACAAACAATACAGTTTTTTTTCAACCCTTTTGAATCAAGTGAATCTTGCTTAGTAATTATTATATCTACTGGTTTATAGGTAGGAACTTCTTGCGGCAACGGGAAATCGTATTCTTCACTGGTGGGAGATTGAGTCGACGGGTAAGTAGAATGAG
>WHSX01000108.1 GCA_009379865.1 Candidatus Nitrosocosmicus sp. | reverse complement strand
TACGTCTTGTTGGGTATACAATGGATTCACGAATAGCTCTTTTAGCATCTTCAAGGCCCACTACCTCTTTCCAACTCACCAAAGGCTTTTCTTTTAGGATCAGGTTTTCTAGCTCTGAACTCAACTCTTGAATCTTGTTCGAATCTGCAGATTGTGCGTTCTGCCGTCCAGGCTGAATATTATTGTGCAAATTTGTTTTATTAGGAGGAATAACGGGATTAATTCCTGAGTTCACCTTTGGCAATTGATTATCCATTATACCGGTTTTCTTAGAATCAGTCTCATGGGAAGAATGTCCATCATCTTCTAGTATGCCATTCGCCATTTGTATGGCCTTTATTCTATTCTGATAAGCACCTGCCCTCTCTAGATAAACTCTATTTAACTTGTATTCTGGATAAATTTGAACTAATTTTATTAATGCTTCACTCGCTCTTTGGTAGGAGTTTATTGCTGATGAATGTGATCCTTGAGAATCGAGTTTGATCGCTTCGGCGGCATATTTGCTTGCAGTATTCTCTAATTCCTGTGGTGCAAGTGTCATAGTATTATGTTCTCGTGTTATATTTCTAATTTGTTAGATAGGATATGAAGTAAATAGTTTTAATCAAAAGAATAAAAAAAAATAAACCTTTTTTTGTGCTAACCAAAAAGGAATTGTAGTTGTCTTTTTTTTAATTATTAATATAAAAATTTTGACACACGTTCTTACTATCCCTTGTGATACAATGTTGATTGTGATGTCAACTGATAGTAATGTAAATAACGAAATTCTTGGTGGTCTAGAAGAGTTGGGATTATCAAAATACGAGGCATCAGCCTATTATAGTCTGCTTGGTAGGGGCATGATTTCAGCAACTGAAATAGCATATTACTCAAATTTGCCAAGGACAAAAATCTACTTCATACTAAAAAAGCTGGAAAAAAAGAAACTAGTTTTGATAAATTACCAAAAACCATTAATGTTTAGAGCTCTTTCTCCTAAGGATTCTTTTGACAACGTATTAAGTAAGTATGAGAACAGGATCAAGAGTTTAAGCAAAGTAATAGAAATACTTCAACAAATTAATGAGAAGGGATTGAAAAATAAGGGAATTGAAGAGAAAAGATACCTAGTATTAAATCAATTTTCCACAGATAGTAAAATTATTGAATTACTAAAAAATACAAAAGAATCAATTGACATCTCTCTAAATCATTGGGGTAATGTGATTTTAAATGCCTCAAAGGAAGAAATATTGAAGGCCATATATAGAGGAGTAAAAGTAAGAATCCTATTTGACTTGATGTGCCGGGCTGATTCAATAATTCTGCCTAATGCAATTGAAAAAAAAAGTGCAAAAATTAGTACAAATATGTTTATCTTTGATAACAATAATATGATAATAATTAATAACGATGGTACAAAATCAGCGTATTTTGATTCCCATGAGATTTTTGTTTCCACCTTAGTTAGTCAATTTAACGATACATGGGTTAGGATGGAATCAGCATCATTGAAAAATAAAAAGATAGAGCCTATTAAATTATGATTGGTTAGTTAATTTGATAATCTGATAATCAGATAATCACTCAATAATATCATATTCCTTCATTATATAGGGTAATTCGGTCAAAAGGTCAGATGCGAGCATGTGAAATCCAATCTTGCTTGATAGCGTTAATCCTGCTTTCCCGTTAAAAAATAAGCCAAGCAAACAGGAATCTACTGATTCATATTTTGTTCTGAATCCAGTAATGAGTCCTGAAAGTATATCTCCTGTCCCTCCTACGGTCATTGATGGGGTTGTTCTTTCGATAACAAAAGTGCTCTCCCCGTCTGAAACAATGTTCTGATAACCCTTAAGCACAATTATCAAACCAAATTCTCTTGCTTTTCGGGACACCAATTCGACCTGCTCGGATAACTTACCGGTAGGGCTATCACCAAACAGTCTTTTGAATTCTCCAGCATGAGGGGTAACTATAGTTTCATTGTTAGATATACTGGGTAGTATTTCGGGGAGTAGAGCCCCAGCGTCTATCACCAGATTAGAATCGCCCTCCAATAGCTTTTGAATAAGCAAAATCAATGGTTGTGATTTGGATACATTCAATCCCATTCCAATCGCTGCTGCATCAATTCTTTTCGGTATGGTGTTTAGCAGTCTTCTAACTGAACCAGTAGTTAATTTATCATCTGGAAATGGCAAGATTATCAGATCCGGAGAGAAGGTTCGGGACGCAATTAAGTTGATCTTTGGAATGGCGGTATAGACCAAGTCATTCCCACTTCTTAAGGCTGCTAAAGAGGACAACAAAGGGGCACCATGATAGATTCTGCTCCCCCCAACTACCAAAGATATCCCGTTCTCCCCTTTTCTCGATAAGATATTTCGCGGTTTAACAATTTTTCTAATAAGGTTATCATCAACTAAAGAGTAGTCTTTCATCTTGGACTAATATTAGAGAGAATCCTCATAATAATTAGTTTTAATGACAATTAAATAGAAATATAGGATTACCTTCTATAATAATTGGAATATTGAATAAAAAGGAAAAGATTTCCCTTAAAGATCCTCAGGCAGAAAACACAGATCAGAAATTTACTGTTCCCATAGAAATTGATACACACTATCAATTGTACGGCAAGCACATGTGGGAGGTCAATTACTTTGAAAAATGCCCTCGGTGCAATAATCGAATTGACGAATTTGGCTATTGCGGATGTACTGGTTTTGCAGAGTAATTAAGCGCTCACATCCTCTATCAAATTGACCTAAATTCTTGCTAGATTACTGAGAAAAGGCAGTTTGGTATTTTAATTGATGCATATTGATTGGATAATAATTATATAGCTGTTCGCATAGATATTATTTATGAGTAACGAAGTTATGGGTGCGGTAACGTATGAATGTATGTCGTGTGGCACTAACGTAACAGCAGAAGAGTTGTCATACTTACCAGAAATAAAATGTATTTGCGGGTTCAGGGTATTTAGAAAGGTAAGACAACCAATAATAAAACAACTAAAAGCGATCTAAGTGAAAATCAGATGCCCAGATTGTAAAGAAGCAGCATTTCTCAGCGATGATTTTTCTTTAGTCAAGTGTGATAACTGCGGTTTTGATAAGACTTATGGAGAGTATGTTAAGTACGTTGCGTACAAAGATCCGAGATATTCAGACATATTGAGTGATTACAAGTAAAAAGATGGAAATGATGCCAGCAGACATCATTTAGAGTGGTGTGAAATTTGTATGGCAATTAGGTCTGAGGTCAAAGAAAAGTATGAGGTAGGAAGATCAGAGTACATGTGGGCAAAGAAGAGCATGCCCGTTCTAAATCGTTTAACTCATAGATTTGTCTCTAAAAGGTGCTTGGAAAATTTTAACCTTGGTATTTGCCTACACATAACAAAAGAAACATCGGTATTGCTGATGGCACTAAAAGATGCCGGTGCAGAGGTTAATTTGTGTCCTGCTAATCCACTCTCAATTCAGGAACCGATCAAATCTTTCTTGATTAAGAATGGGATTAAGATTTTTTCTAAGAAGGATGATAACCTCCTAGATTTCTACAGTAACATGGAAGGTGTACTTGATACAAGACCTCACATTATTACCGATGATGGAGGGGAGCTTCACAAAAGGGCGCTATATAGAAAGTATAATACAATGGGGGGAACTGAGGAAACTACTTCTGGAGTTAACAGACTCAAGGCATGGTGTAAAGAAGGATTGTTGATGTACCCGATCATCGCTGTAAATCGCTCAAGGACAAAATACCTGTTTGATAATAAATATGGAACAGGTCAAAGTACAATAGAAGGAATACTAAAAACTACTGGGATATTATTATCTAGTAAGAGGATTGTAGTTTGCGGTTACGGCTGGGTTGGAAGGGGAGTAGCAAGATGCGCAATTGGGATGGGAGCCAAAGTTACAATTACAGAGGTTAGTCCACTGAGAGCATTGGAGGCATTTTTTGATGGCTTTGAAGTAAAGCCGTTGGATGAAGTAATATCAAACGCAGATATTTTCATAACATGTACTGGTCAAGTAAATGTTATTGGCCAAGATCAAATTGAAAAAATTAAAGATGGCGCGATACTATGCAATGCGGGTCATTTTGACGTAGAAATTGACATAAATTATTTGAATTCTATAGACCAGAATCATTTTTCTCCAAGAATGAATGTCGAATGCTATAGAGTTGGAGAAAATAAAAAAAAAATTTACCTACTAGCAAAAGGGAGGGTTATTAACTTGGTTGGTGCAGAAGGTAACTCGCCAGAGGTGATGAGTATTTCCTTTGCAAATCAATTTTTGTCTATTGTTTACCTTTCGCAATTTCATGAAAAGTTAAATAACAAAATCTATAAAACACCAAAAAAAATTGAAAGAAAGATAATATTGACTGCTTTGGATTCATTTGGTTTGAAGATAGACAGTTTGACTCCACAACAAAATCACTATTTTAAAACATAATTTTATTAACTGGTTTATCTATCATTTTTTTTATTGTTAACTTTGACCTAACCGTAATCGCTGTTTAGAAAACGAATTATGTGGCCTACTTCTCAAAATAGTATTGCAACATGGACATTTAAATCCCTGCCATTCAAGAAACAATTCACACTCTTTGCATAATTTGTAACCTTGGCTGTAATAACTAAAAGAGTCGTTAGTCTTATACGCTTTATACTTTTTGCAGATTGATCTACAATACATCTCTTAAAAAATAATTAACCATATTTGTCTTTCTGCTATGTATGAAATCTAAATTATTTTTCATATACCACAATTACATTAATTACTTAAGAACTTAACTGTCAACTCTCATCGCAAATTTGCATAAACATTCAATCAACACTAGCCAGAACGGTATCTGCGAAGAGGAAATCTATTTTCAAAAATTCATGATGAAAAAATTTTCATAAACTCTGCTAATGAATCATAGGTTAGTTCACAACATAGTATCATACTAGCGAATCTTTTCTTTTCTAATAACTAAACTGTTACCACACTTGTTACAAAAACTTGATTTTAAATCAAAAAAGGTCTTACAAATACTGCAATACTTTATTGTTTTTTTTGTCACAAAATTCTTTTTTCCTGGGGTCAGTATGTTTATAGAAAAAAATTTTGCAGCATTGGCCAACGCATAGTCGGCAGATAATATCGGTAAATGTAGCTGTAAACTAAGTGCAATTACCGAACGATCAGCTTTTGACAATTCCATTTGACCTAGATCTACACATTTTTGTCTGACCATAGTATGGATGTCAATGTCTGGTTCTTGAATTATTACTTTTCCTGTAGTTATCAATAAATTCAACCCATCAATCCGTCTCTTGATGTGATGTATTTCTTCCTGAATATCAGGTGTTATATAATAAACATAATCTGAGGAGGTCTGAAATGGTATTCCACCGTAAAAGATATTTGAATCTATCACAAATTTTTTTCTAGAATCCAAGTTTGTTCATCTGTCGAGTATCATTTTTATTGAATCTGAGAAATACTGCATCATAGCGATATTTTGAAATCTTTATTGGTTGATTCTCCGGGATTTGCTTTACAAGCTGGCCATCCATAATCAATTTGAGATCATGATTCGCACTAATAGTAACCGCCATTAAGGGTAACACAAAGGAAGGCAACCTATTAACGGATCCTATTGGGGTAATCAACATACAATCCAAATGTTCTTGAACTATAGGTCCGCCATTGGAAAGGGAATGTCCAGTAGATCCAGTAGGAGTTGAAACTATCATTCCATCCATCTTTTGACTATATCCGTCGTCATTGATAGAGAGATAAAACAAAGGTGTTTTGGTAAGATCTGAACGCATTAAGACGTAATCATTCAAAACAGGGACTGTAGTCTCATCACCGATCTGTGCCACTATTCTTATCCTTCTATCGAGAAAATAATGGCCTTCTAGGAGCGGGTCCACTATTGAATCAACGGAATCTTTTGAAACCTCCGACAAAATTCCGCGCGTACCGCCTGCATTTATACAAAGTACTGGTATATCTGGAGGTAACGTTCTAAATGTTTTGATAGTAGTTCCATCGCCACCGATCGCAATAGCCAAATCAACGTCAATATCCAAATCCGGGCGATGTGAATCATAGTTATTTTTAAAGTCTATGACACTAATCCCTTGTTCAGCCAACTTTTCTCTTAACAAGTAGGTAACTTTTCTAGATTCTTCATTATTTCTTTTGGTAAAAATGGCAATACGTCGGATTCGATTACTCAAACAGTTAATGATAAAACATGGGGGTATATTTTTTTACTCTTTGTAGTTAGGATGTCAGCTTGGTTTTAGAATTCTTGACGGTATTTTTACTTAAAATTGAAACAAATTGCTAGAATACTATATTGGGCAGCCTATACTAGAAATGATCAGAAAAAATAATACATTCAACTTTGAAATAGCTAACTATGATTGAAACTAGTTCATATTTTCAATTCTACCTTAGGAGTAATAGATTAAAGATAATTTTTAAAGGAAATTGAGCGTCAGCGATTATTCTCTTGATATGAAGTTTTAGTACTTACCAAAATTTGGGCTATAGGACACAATAAATTACATTTATATTACAAAAATAAAGCCTTTAGAAAATAGAAAAACAGGGCCGATAGCTCAGCTTGGTGGAGCGTTCGACTGATAATCGAAAGGCCGAGGGTTCAAATCCCTTTCGGCCCATTGAAGATATAACATAACATCCTTGTGGTTCTAGCTATTATGATTAAAAAATTGTACTAACATGCCATTTAGATTTTCAAGATTGTCTTTAATAAAACAAATTCGAATCCATGGAGAACGCAGATCTAAAGATTTGATATTGTTGATTAGTCAAAAGCAACAGTCATGGTGAAAAGTATCAAACTAATGATGACAAAGATATCGCAGTTTAGAAAAGTCTTTGGAACCTTTGGAACCACCCTCCTAACCAAGGAGATGACTTTGAAAAAAGTTAGTCGATCAGTAAGCACTTGACTACTCAAGAACAAAAACGAAGGAAGTATTGCTAGGATAATATCTATAAAGCATTAAAGGATTAAAGGGAAATACCGATTCATTATATGAGGACCGTCCGGGCGGAACAATCCAGTATTAGAAAAATTTTAATATGTTTACATAAGATATCAAAAAGAAGATCTATCGAATATCGATTAGTAAGCCATTGGAGACTCTGGTGAAAAAGAAGTACTTCTAGTGATCCCCAGATTCCATTAACAACATTCGATTGAGATTGATCTTCCCAAACATTATGGACTAGCAAACCAAGCATGAACGTGATAATGAAATGGAGAACTATAGATTTATAATCTTTCTACCTAGACTGCAAAAACTAAAAGCGATACCGATATTATTCATGGTTTGAAAGAAATGAAGATCAGTCGAAATAATAGGATTACTCACTGCAGAGCGGAAGATAAGTACTATACCTCGCGAACCATCTTCACTCCTCTGGCCGAGATCGAGGTAGGCCAAACTCTCAAAATACACTATTCTAAAATCCAAATCCCGTGAAACTTCAAAAGCACGATTAAAAACTTGTCTATCGTATTATGTAAAAACTAAAAAAAAGATTATGATGATATGTGATTAGCAGCTACCCTTTGACCAGCCTACTTTATATCCTTTAGCATAGTCACCTGATCCTGGGGAGTATGATAAGCAATGGTCATGATCATACCATCCATCTTTACAGCCTGTGACCCATGCGTGGGGTTTACTTGTCTGGTCGGAACAATAAGATGTAGCAGCATGTGCATTTTGATTCATTATCAATGGAGTTAGTGCCATTGATGCGACTGCTAATGCAATTACTAATGAACTTAGTTTAGTATCCATCAGTTTTCTACTATCCGTATGTTTATATAAACATATATCTAATATTCCGGAAAAAGAACATTTATAGACTTTTATTTCCAATTGACGTCAATTACAAATGCAACTACTAAAATATGTGGATGTTACCCGAACAATAATTAGTTTCACGGTGTAGACACAATGGGATTATACGTACCTATCCTCTTTTTGTCAGCAAAGAATATGTAGTTGTTTAATGGTCTTGAACAAGAAATAATCTGTGGGCAACCAATCGATTTCAAAACCATCAAATTCAAAAATATCCCCGAGAATATGTTACTGACAAACACAGTTTAGCTACAGGTATCTTTGAATGCTTAATGCAATGAAAAACAATCGCAGATTTGAAAAGTGGAAGAGAAAATTAAACTTGATATATTAATATTTATACTCAACAGAATCCCGAAGGTGAAATAGGAGACCAAATAGTGGTAAGGATTAAAAATTAATTGAAAGTCAAAACTTAATTGACAATAAATTTATGGTTTTTTTAGGGTTTTGATTGTCTCTTTAGTTTTATGCCTTTTGAGTATATGTTCAAAAAGGCAGTTCAATTCTGTTCTTTCCTTTTTACAAGAGAAAGTTTTATAGTGATTGGAGGCCAGATTTTGTTTTTGGAGTTCTAGCCTAACCCTATTACTTTGATGAAATCTATTCGCACATGTATTGATATATGAATATCTAATGATAAATCATCCTCTCTGAGGATAAGAATTTATTTATTTTTTCCCCTCTGTGTATAGCAGATTTAGTATAGAGGTCTATAATAGTTAGATATCAGTTTGGACTTGCAGATGTATATTTTACGCGACCAATTAAATCTAGATAGAACTAGGATTTCAAATTAGCAAATAATATGGCTCTACCAAGGCGGTAGGAAAATCTGTTCGCACATGACCACAAAATCAATTCAGACATTCGTTCTCTCGTCATGAAGTATATATCGACGATAAAACAAGATTTGATATCACAAAATCATTCATTAGATCTTTCTTTGATTGATAATATCAAGAATAGTTATGACCAAATAAAAAGAAATGAAAGATTAATGGTCAATGATTAGTACAACTTTTAAATAATTTATCACGAAGTTGTTTTAATACAATGCAGTATTCAGAGAGGTATAAAAAAATAATTGATGAATCCATTGAAGAATGCTACCAGTTATTCAACAATGATTCAATCGAGAGCCTCATCAAACTCAACTTAAAGCTAGATCTAATTATTTCCTGTTCTAGGCTCGAAGAGCATCTAAATATCTGCTTACTTACTGAAAAGATAAAATATATTGTGGATTCCTTAGTAACCGGCCACAAAATCAATTCAGACATTCGTTCTCTCGTCATGAAGTATATATCGACGATAAAACAAGATTTGATATCACAAAATCATTCATTAGATCTTTCTTTGATTGATAATATCAAGAATAGTTATGACCAAATAAAAAGAAATGAAAGAGACTATATTTACACAAAGCGCCTAAATTGCCTATTAATATCCTCAGACAAATACCTTTGTGGAATAGTACTGAATGCGGTTGATGAGTCTATAAACGTGATTGTTTCAGAGAACTATCAAAAATCATTTGAAAGTGCTAGAACTGAACAATTTGACGTTATTATGTGCGATGTGATGGAAATTGATCCTATTATAGCTGATTTCATTTTTACATTCTCTAAGAAGACACCAATTGTCATAATTTGTAGAACTAATGAAATGCAATTAATACTAAACATTGCAAGATTTGGG
>WHSX01000107.1:2704-9714 GCA_009379865.1 Candidatus Nitrosocosmicus sp. | reverse complement strand
CATTCAATCTTGTCAAAGGAGAAAATGAACATTTCAAAGTATTATTCCTATAATTTCTTTCCAAATCAAGGTACTCAAACAGTCAGATTAGAGGAGTCAATTTACGGTGTTTTATCTATCCTGAATATTTGTTTACCGTCTCTATAGTAGGTTAAAAGCGATAATAAACTTATTAAAGGGATCGGAAAAATTTTTGTATCTATGGGTCACCGAAAATATAGCGCACCACGAAGAGGTAGCATTGCATTTCGACCACGAGCCAGGGCACAAAGCTTAGAAGCAAGAATCAGAACATGGCCCGAAAATTTTAGTCGTGATAATGTTGGCTTGGTTGGATTTGCTGGATTTAAAGTAGGTCAAATTCAGGTAATGACAATTGATGATAAGGAGAAAACTCCAAATTATGGTAAACCATTAATGAATCATTCTACTGTAATATCTTTACCGCCTTTAAAAGTAGTTGGAATTCGAGGCTATTCCGAAGATGGGTATGGTAAGCATGCAATATTCGATGTTTATTCTAAGGAAAGCATTAAAGATTTATCTTCAAAGTACAAAACCAAATATTCTGAGGATGGATTAAAAAAAGCTGAAGGAATGATCGGATCTGTTAAGCACTTAAACGCTGTAGTCGCAGTTTTTCCTAATAAAATTGGAATATCACAAAAAGTCCCATTTATTTACGAAATTGCAGTATCAGGAAGTGATAATAAGATCAAGTTTGAATTCTTAAAGTCTAAACTGGGTCAAGAAGTGAGAGTAACTGATGTCTTTAAGACAGGACAAAATATCGATGTTCATGGGATTACCAGGGGAAAAGGTGTTGAAGGTCCAATTACAAGATTTGGTGTTAAAAGAAAACAACATAAATCACGAAAAAGTGTTAGAGCTGTTGGAACGTTAGGACCTATCTCACCGGCAGTGGTAATGTATACTGTGGCAAGACAAGGACAACGAGGGTTTCACCAGCGCACCGAATATAACAAGAGAATATTAGTAATGTCAAACTCTGATAATACTGAATTGGTAAATATTAATCCAAAAGGAGGGTTCAAACATTTTGGGTTGGTGGATGGAGATTATATGATAGTTAGAGGAACTATACCTGGAGTACCAAAGAGATTAATAAAGTTGAGACAACCAATAAGGAGCAAACAATCAAAAATAAGCGAACCCAAGGTATTGGAGGTAATTGTATAGATGAAAACTAAACTATTCGACTTGAAAGGTAATCAAACCGAAGATATAGATCTACCTATATTATTTAATTTTCCATATCGTCCTGAGATTATTAAAAAAGCATTCGTCAACCTGTATTCACATCGCTTCCAGAAACAGGGCAGGTATCCAGCTGCCGGGGAAATTGTGAGCGCTGAATCTAGGAATACGGGTTTAGGTATCGCCCGACTTGCAAGAGCAAAAGGTGAGGGATTTTCTCGTGCAGGCCAAGCAGCAGGAGTAGCAGGTGTTAGAAAAGGCAGACTTGCACATCCTCCGGAATCTTGGAAGGTCACTTATAAAAAACTGAACAAGAAGGAAAATAATATCGCTCTCCTCTCCGCTATATCATCCACCTGTCATAGCGAACTAGTAATCAGTAGAGGCCATTCAATAGACAGTATAAAATCATTTCCCATTGTAGTAACTAACGATATTGAGAATGTGGGGAAAACCAAAAACTTGCTTGACATTTTACGTCTATTAGGTTTAGAAGAAGATATTAAAAGAGTTGAACAATCTATCAAGAAGCGTTCCGGGAAGGCTAGGAAAAGAGGTCGTCCTAACCGGATCGGAAAAAGTGCATTGATAGTTGTTGGTAATACCGAGTGTGAATTATTGAAATTGGATAAATCTATACCTGGGATTGGTGTAAAATGTGTAAAGGATTTAAGTGTTTTAGACCTTGCACCTGGTGCAAGACCAATAAGGTTAGTAGTGTTCTCGCAAAATTCATTAGACGAATTGAGTAATCTGAAAATTCCGAAAAATATAGTTTTGGAGACCTTGACATGAATAAATTTTTATATAATAAAAAAATTGAAATTAACGCCGATATCGCAAGTAAGATAATTCTTGAGCCCTATGTGACCGAAAAGACTTTCAATATTATCGAGAAAGAGAACAAACTTAGTTTTATCGTCCATAATAAGGCGACCAAGGGCCAAATCATTAAATCCATGAAAATAATATATGAAGCAGAGATAAGCGAAGTAAATACTTTTAATACCATTAGAGGTAAGAAAGCAATTATGAAATTCAAGAATGTGGATGGCGCAAGACAGCTCGCGACTAATTTAGGTTTGGTGTAAAATATGGAAAATTTTGCTAAAAAGACTGAATTAATAATTATGTATAGGAGTATGTAAAAAAATGGTACGAGAATTTAAATTCAAAGGATATTCCGGGGAACAAATCCAAAAGCTTTCAATAGAAACACTCATGCCGCTCTTAAATTCAAGGCAACGACGATCTCTAGACAAGAGGCTCTCTACTTACATGAATGACGAAAAGAGAAAATTCAGAGAAGATTTAAAATTAGCTAGGGATGGGAAACTTAATGGTCAATTAAAAACCCATCTAAGAGATATGATTATTTTACCGGACATGATCGGATTGACAGTTTTGGTTCATAATGGAAAAGAATTTGTCTCTTATGTTATAAAGCCAGAAATGGTGGGTCATTATCTGGGCGAATACGCTATTACAAATAAACGAGTTCAACATGGAGCACCTGGTGTCGGTTCATCACGTTCAAGCTTGTATGTCCCACTAAAGTGATATAGATGCCAGATTATTCTTATTCTTTTCAAAAGTATGAAAAGTCAAGACATGTAAGGGCTGCAATAAGGGACAAATCTATTTCACATAAACATTCCCGAGAAATTGCTATATCTATAAAGAACAAAAGCATTGAAAAAGCAAGGGAGTTCCTGGAGAATGTTTTGATAAAAAAAATAGCAGTTCCTTACCGGAGATATAACAATGAAGTAGCTCATAGATCGAATATCCAAGATGGTTTTTGCTCTGGTAGATATCCACACAAATCAACATCCGAGTTCTTGAAGTTACTAGACAACCTAGAATCTAATGCAGAGTACAAAGGAATGGATTTGGATAGACTCAAAATCATTTCCGTAGTTGTACATAAAGGAACAAAATTGAAAAGATTCACCCCTCGAGCTATGGGAAGAGCAAGTCCCAAATATGATACCCTGGTTCATGTTGAAATTGTAGCTATGGAAGGCAGGTCATCTTAATGAATGCAATCAAAAACGTATTAAAAAACAATTATCGCAATACAGAATTAGACGAGTTTCTAAAAGAGGAATTAAAAGATGCTGGATTTGGAGGGGCGGATATCCAAAAATCACCTCTGGGTACTAGACTAACCTTGTACGTGACAAGGCCAGGACTTGTTATTGGAAGGAAGGGCAGTGGAATTAGGGATCTTACTTCAAAGTTGGAGGTAAGATTTGGATTAACTAATCCACAAATTTCAGTAGTTGAAGTAGAAGTACCTGAATTAAATCCTAAGATAATGTGCAACAGGTTAGCACAGCTCATTGAAAGAGGCACCGCCTTCAGACGGGCCGCATTGTGGACAGTAAAGACCATAGAGGGTGCCGGAGCACTAGGTGTTGAGGTGACCATCTCTGGAAAGTTACGTAGCGAGAGGGCTCATTTTGAAAAACATTCTTCTGGAATTATTCCAAAAAGTGGTAACATGGCAGATAAAGTCGTACGTGAAGGGATTACACATGTCTTAACAAAAATGGGAATTATGGGGATTAGACTTAAGATTGCGATAAAAAATGCTACACCGCCAGAATTTGAACTCATAACTAATTTCAAAGATCATAACAATCAAAAAAACCAACCAGATAATCAGAATTTGTCAGATTCAAATGAAAGTATTGTGCCAGATTCTAATGAAACAAAGCAGCAGAAAGAAATATTAGAAAATAGGGGAGAGATAAATAAATAATTGTCAAGAAATAAAACTAAAACATTAAGACAATTTAACGACGATGATCTTAAGGATAAATTAAGTGATTTGAAGGTAGATTTGGCTAAGCTTCGTTCTGAATCAATTAAAGGGACATTAAAGAAAGAAGCTGGAGTTATTAGGTGGAAGAGAAGGGACATAGCGAGAATCCTTACCCTGATGAATGAAAGAACTGGAGTTAAGAAATAAAAAATGCAGACAGGCGATTTAATACACTCTAATGAGTATCTAGGTAGATTTGTTAATATTATCAAATCTAGAAATACAAAGAATTCAAACAGGTCTGGAACTATTGTAAACGAAACAAAGAACATGTTATACTTGATTGACCAGGAGAGTAAAAGCGTCATAAGGATTCCAAAAAGTGAAATCTATGAATATGAAATCTGCCGCTCAGGTGGAAAATATACACTAGATGGCAAGCGATTATTAGGCAGGCCTGAGGAACTAGTTAACATATTAAAGTGATTATCATGGCTAAGAATATTGGTATCCAAGTAAAAGCTCCGAAGAAAACTTGCACTAACAGATATTGTCCTTTTTGCGGCTCTCTGTCATTAAGAGGAAAATTGATAGTAGGGACAGTAGTTAGTCATAAAGGGAAAAACATGGTTGTAGTAGAGCGAGAATATTCCAGATTTGTAACCAAGTATAAAAGATATGAGAGAAGCAAATCCAAAATCCATGCTTTTATCTCTGACTGCATGGATGTGTCTGACGGAAACAAAGTCAAAATTGCAGAATGTAGGCCATTGTCAAAAACCATTTCCTTTGCTGTTGTGGAGGTAAGTGAATAAACTTGTCAACTAAATCAAGAGCCGTATCTTCGAGAGGAGTAGAAGAATTTAGGCCGTATGTTACTAGAGCACTTCCCATCATGGCAAGGCTTGTATGCGCAGACAATACTGGTGCAAAAATACTACAGATTGCTCAAGTAACACGCTACAAGGGAAGGCATTCAAGGCTTCCTGCAGCCGCCGTCGGTGATTTCGTAACAGTTACTGTAAAAAAAGGACCAGCTGAGCTCAGGAAGCAAATCTTTGGAGCTGTCATAGTCAGACAGAAATATCCAATCCGAAGGTTGAATGGCATCCGAGTATCTTTTGAAGATAACGCTGCAGTTTTGGTTACAACAGAAGGCGAAATTAAGGGAACAGACCTGAAAGGACCTGTAGCTGCAGAAGCTGCTGAAAAGTGGCCAAGAATTGCTAATTTAGCATCCATGATAATTTAAGTGAAAAAAATGAAAAGAAAATCAAATAATATATGTTCAAATTTGTCTAACAATTTGAAAAAGGAGTACAATACAAGGAGCTTGAGAATAGTTAAAGGTGATTCAGTTAAAATTATGAGAGGCGAGTATAAGGGAGTAGAAGGAAAGGTAGAGAAGCTAAATACTTTGAAGGGACGGTTAAGTATAGAAGGCGTTCAAAGAGAAAAAATCAAAGGCGGTCAAGTTAAAGTTCAGATTCATGCCTCCAATGTTCGTATAACCTCATTACACCTCGATGACAAATATCGAAAGAACAAGATCGGAAATCAGGAACAAATTAATAAATCGTCAAGAAAACAAACAGTGAATACACCTGAAAAAAATGAGGAAAAAAAGTGAAAATTAAATGGTAAAAAAAAGTGGTAGTACTAAATTGAAAAGACAAATGGCGCCAAAATTCTGGGATATTAAGCGTAAAGAATCACCTTTCATTCTGGCACCTAGACCTGGTCCTTATGCAAAAACAAAATGCTATTCGATCGGGGTATTGATTCGCGATGTTTTGCATTTGTGTTCAAATTTGACTGAAGCTAAAAGAATACTAAACTCTGGACAAATCAAAGTGGATGGTAAAATTAGGAGAGATGGGCGGTTTGGAGTCGGAATTATGGATATTGTAGAGATAGTACCGAGTGGCACTGCATATAGAATGGTGCCAAAAGGCTCCAAATTACTAGTCCCAGTTCAAACTACGGAAAAAACAATAAAATTGTTAAAAGTCACTAGTAAGGTGAGTTATAGAGGAAACAAGATCCAATACGGGTTTCACGATGGTAAAACTTTGATATCGGATAATAAGGATATGAGTGTAGGTGATTCCTGCTTGGTAACGATTCCTTTAATAAATATAGAACAACACATTAAATTTGATAACGGATGTAATATCCTTGTAGTTCAGGGTGAAAACGCAGGCAAAATTGGAAAGGTAGAAGAGATCAAGGATGGTATGTTTTCATTACCTAAAAGAGTAGTGTTAACACTTGATGAAAAAACAGTGGAATTGCCGGTAGATATAGTAATGCCTGTCGGTGTTGAAAAACCTGTATTAGAGGTGTTAGTCAATGAGTGAAAATAAGATAAACCCCATGAAAGAAATTCACCTATCTAAGGTGGTAATTAATATTGGTGTAGGTAAATCGGGAGATCCAGTAGAGAAGGCCAAGAATGCTTTATCTGAACTAACTGGAAAAACTCCAAGTGTGAGGGGTGCAAAAAAAAGTGTTAGAGATTTTGGCATTCACAAAGGTGAGCCTATAGGTGCAATGGTTACCATGAGACGAACGGATGCCACAAACTTTTTAAGACGAATAATGGAATCAAAGGGGAATGTGATAAAGAATTCATCATTTGATAATAATGGTAACATATCATTTGGAATCCATGAACATATCGATATCCCTGGTACAAAGTATAATCCTGATATTGGTATATTTGGAATGGATGTATGTGCCGCATTAATGAGGCCCGGCTACAGGATTTCAAAAAGGAGAAACCCAAGTAAAATCGGCAAGAATCACAAAATTACAAAAGATGAGTCGATTGAGTTCTTCAAGGCTCAATTCGGAGTTGAAGTCAATTGAAAATTAAAATTAGAGATTATGCTCTCACCGGGAGGAAGAAGTTGGCCCACGGCAAGGGTAATCGATGGTGTAAAAGATGTGGATCCTTTAGTGGAATGATCTGTTCTTATGATCTTATGTTATGCCGAAGATGTTTTAGAGAAGTTGCCTT
>WHSX01000107.1:2313-2694 GCA_009379865.1 Candidatus Nitrosocosmicus sp. | reverse complement strand
TTTACTACTTTGTATAATAATGAGATGCGAAGAAAGCGAGAATGCATAGTATTGCCCGCATCAAAATTCTCTAGCGAAGTTTTGAGAGTGATGCAAAAGCAACGATATATTGGAGAATTCGAACAAGTGGATGATGGGAGATTGGGTAAGTTTAGAATACAACTTTTAGCGAAAATTAATAAATGTGGGATCATTACTCCTAGATTTAGTGTGAAGAAGGATCGATACTTGGATTGGGAACGCCAGTTTCTTCCATCATACAATATGGGCATATTAATAGTATCTACCAGTAAAGGAATTATGTCACACCATGATGCCCAAAATGAAGGCTTAGGAGGTGCACTAATAGGTTATGTCTACTAAACCCGAATTTTACACTAA
>WHSX01000107.1:0-2303 GCA_009379865.1 Candidatus Nitrosocosmicus sp. | reverse complement strand
CTAATGAGATCGTTATTCCAGATGGTGTATCGATAAATATAGACCAGAACCTCATTACGGCAAATGGCTCAAATGGAAAAGTTCAAAAGGATTTTACGAAAATTCCAGCATTAATAGAAATTGATAAGGAAAAAATTACAATAAGATCTTACGGAAATAGGAAAAGCGATTTTGCATTGGTCAACACAGTACATAGTCATATTAAGAATTTGATAAAGGGCTCTACAACTGGATTCACTTATAAATTAAAAATAGTGTTTGCACACTTTCCCATATCCGTCAAGATTAAAGGACAGGAGGTTTTTATCGAAAACTTTTTTGGAGAACGATCTGCTAGGGTATCAAAGATACTTGGGAAAGATACTAAGATTACTGTACAAGGCGATGATATTTTGATAACAGGACCAAATATCGAACATGTATCCCAAACAGCTGCAAATATAGAATCATCTACAAGAATAAAAAATAAGGACTCTAGGGTGTTCCTTGACGGGGTATACATATACTCCAAGGCCTAAATCTCCATGAAAAAGTAATTAATGTAAAATTATTAGAATTAATCAGATTTGATCATAACGTTTAGTTCTCGACCAGGATATCAGAGTAGTAAACATAACATTTATTTATTCTTTACATTTTTTATTAGCATAGTGCCGCTGTAGCTCAGCTTGGTAGAGCAAATTCATGATGGATGCATTATGAAGCTTAACTGGCTGTTAACCAGTAGGTCATCAGTCCGAGTCTGATCAGCGGCGCTCCGATTAAATTAAAATGAAACTATGTCTAACGCTATTGCATCGGATAATAAATAAATATGTCTGTTCCCTGAAACAAAATTATTTTTAATATCTATCCTAGGAACCCATCTATTTGAAGATGTGAATAGTCTTTCTTTCTTCATTCTGTTTTCGAGCGCTTCTATATCTAATTCTATTTCTTCTATCTCTTCAGTTTCCAAATTTTGAATTATCAATAAAATTTTTTTTATTAATACCCTGTCCCCATTTTTGGAGAAGTCGCGAATTCTTTCGTCTTCTTCAATGATCTTTATTTTGATCTGTTTTCGGTTTAATGCGTCTCTACTCATAAGCATTCTATCACTCAGATATCCTTCATAACCCATTTCGAATCATTGTACATAAGTTGTTAATAATTATTTTAATCTTTTAATTTTAATTTTGGAGAATTCTAAGTTTAATTTATTATCTTTAATGCCAACTTGAGAAATACTTATTCTATCATCAGGTAATATACTTGGATCAACGCTTCCAATCATTCGTATACCTGAAAATTCACCTACGCCATAATTTCCTATCAAGTCCGGAAGATTAGAAAATGATTTTTCAAGCAGGACACCTTTTCTATTTATTTTTCTAAATCCAGTTTTCTTGGAACAGGATTTGCAATAATGATTCGGCGGCCAGATATGAATTTTACAACTAGAGCAGTATGAGGTAATCAGGATGCCTTTCTCGGCGTTATTAATGATAATATCTATTAGCTTCATCCTGAGTTATTTTTGAAGAATTATTACTGTAGTGGAAGTACCTGCAGCGGCCATATTGTGAACCAGACCATTCTTACAATCTTTTTTTTGTCTTAAACCTGCCTTTCCTTGTAATTGAAGTACTATTTCATTGGTCTGATCAATCCCGGTCGCGCCAATCGGATGACCGCATCCAAGTAGCCCTCCTCTCACGTTTGTATAAGGTGTGCTTTCTTCTATGAATTTTCTTCCCTGACCCTTCTTCACAAATCCAATATCTTCATAGGCCAAGAGCTCTAAAATTGTAAATGCATCATGTATCTCTACTATATCAATGTCTTTGGGTCCCAAGTTCGATTGCCGAAATGCTTCCCTTGCTGCTATTCTCGTTGAGAATATGGAATTAAGATCATTTGAAATGGATCCAAAGCTAGCACCTTGGTTATTCTGGGAAATACCTTTGATCCAAATGGGTACTTCAGTTCTCTTTGCCATAGTTTCTGACAAAACAAGTATTGACGATGATCCCTCGCAGGGATAACAACAGTCAAACTTTTTTAATGGTTCTACCATCATTTTTGAATTTATTATTGATGAATAGGTAAAGTGTTTGCCATAGAAAAACGCATTCATGTTTTTATTAGCATTGGCATGATTTTTAAAAGAAATAATTGCTAAATCTTCTTCAGTCGTTCCGTACTTTCGAAAGTGGTTTTGGGCATATAGTGCCGCCCAGTGAATCGGCATATCGTATTGTCCCCTTGAGCTATCCCAAGTTAGTTTGTTACCTGGACTGTCTTGTTTTTCTGCTCCTGTT
>WHSX01000106.1:241-9767 GCA_009379865.1 Candidatus Nitrosocosmicus sp. | reverse complement strand
CACTCTCTCACTCTCTCACTCTCTCACTCTCTCACTCTCTCACTCTCTCACTCTCGCCATCTAGGTCACATCCTTTCCATATCTGGCTATGATGGTATTAAGGTTAAAGTAATCAACTGCATCCGAGTTGCAAACCTAGACTTGATATGTTCCAATATCTACTATCAACAGGAACACCAATTATTAATATTGCTACCACTGTTAATACTGATACCAATATTAACATCACTACTTTTAATACAATTAATTAAATCAGTGTCTTAAAGCTTGATAAGATTGTAAAAATAAAAAAAAAATAATTGAACTGGTCATTCAATCTGTACAAGTTGTATTACGCGGGAATTTCTAGACTGAAATCTATTGCTTGAACTGAATGAGTTAACGATCCAATTGAAATAACATCTGGTTTAGCAATGGCATAATCATAAATATTATCCAAACTTATACCCCCAGAAACTTCAATAATAATTTTATCGCGTAAACCTAGTTTCCTAACTCTCTCTAATGACTCTTTGACATCTTCTGGTTTAAAATTGTCCAGCATTACTATGTCGGCCCCTGATTTTATCGCTTCAAATATACCGCTAAAATCATTTACCTCGCATTCTATTTTTCTTTTATTTCCATACACAGACTTGGCCTTTTCAATAGCTTTTTTCACAGAACCAACAACTGCGATATGATTGTCCTTTATTAGTATCAGTTGATCAAGTCTTACCCTGTGGGAAATACCTCCGCCGAGGACTACGGCCTTTTTATCATAATACCTTAATCCAGGAACAGTTTTTCTTGTTGAAGAAATTCTTACAGTTTTTGACAATTCTCCTAATTTTTCGATAAACAGGCGAGTCCGCGTAGATATTCCGCTCATACGCATCAAAAGATTAAGTGCTGTTCTTTCTCCTTTTAGAATCGATCTTGATGATCCTTCTACCGTTAGTACGTCTTTACCGTTTGTAATTTTTGATCCATCATCAACTAACATGGTTGCTTCGCACCCGCAAATATCGAAAATAATTTTTGCTTCTGAAAGCCCGCTAACTATTATGTTTTTTCCGATATGCTTACAAACTACTGTTCCTTTAGAAATAGTCTCCTTCGGGATCAGTATATTACTTGTGATATCTCCGGTGCCAATATCCTCATTTAAAAAACCGACCAGCGTGGCTCTTTTTTCTACCTCAGTCTGGAATGGATCACCATGCACTTGCTGATCCTCTCGTCTTCGCCCTTGCCCTTGCAGTTGCCCTTGATCTAAATCTCTTATGTTTGAATTATAAAAATTGTTATAATTTTTCAATTCAAAAATGTTATGTAACTTTTAAAGCATATTTGTGAGGAACAGATATTCCCAATGTAGCTGCGACCTTTGATTTTTCTGGATGGAGTATCAACATAATTCCAAACCAGTCTTTGGACAATTCGGTAGACTTACACACTGGACACATTTTTCCAATGGTTAAGGCCTTGCATTTCTTACAGGCGTATTCTCTTGCCAACACTATCACTACTCAGCGTAATTTTTATCTCTTGTCTTTTCTTGCAGTTCTTGCTTGTAAACTGTCTGTGCTTTTTTTGTCCGCATTGCTATCATTACTGTTGGAATTATCTCCGCTTGTTCCCCCTTGGGCGCGTCGAATCTCCTTTTCCACCCATTCTAATGCACCTAGAAATGGTTGTCTACATGTGATTCCTATCTTGCCCATTGATGCACTCTTTCCCAAGCTAATTGCTGTGATTCTTGCACGTATTTTGGAGCTTATTCGTAAAGTTTTTTCAGATTGATTTGATAATATCAAACCTTGTTTAACGTCACTTTTTAAGTAATCATCTGTGATTTGGGACAAGTGTAAAAGAGCGTCAGTTGGACCTATTCTAACAAATGCACCAAAATCGGTAATTTCTACTACCTCCCCCTCTACGACCTCGTGAAGTTTCGGATAAAAAGTCAATGCTGTAAAATTTACTTTGTGGTACGTAGCTCCATCCCCTGCAATAACCTTGCCTACAGCGTTGGTTTCTGCATCTATTATCAAAATAACATAACCTAAATCTGAACTGACCATACTTTCATATTTTTCTTTTAAGATACCAATTGCAGTTAACTTTAGAGAATTAGTTAGCTTACTAGGTGGAATTCTTACTACATCGGACATATGTGCTATAGCAAACATAATAAAGATAAAAGATATCCAGAACTATCAGTTTATGAACTTTATGTTTAATTTTGATTAATTGTGTGAGAAGATCTATCCTTAATTACTGTTTTGAATACTTTCATTCTTGCTTTTGAGAATGAATGATTTAAATAGAATAATAACTCGATTTTTATATCGTCATGGTTACTGTAGATAAAGTCCTTAGTGCCTTAAAAACTGTTAAAGATCCTGAATTACACAAAGATATAGTATCTATGGGTATGATAAAGGATATTAACATTAACGAAGATAAACTCGCTTTTACATTGGAATTAACCACACCTGCTTGCCCATTTAATAGCGAGATTGAACAGGATGTGAGAAATACTATATCAAATTTAGGAATCAAAGATTTGGATCTTAAAGTGACGGCCAGGGTGATGGAGGGCAGGACAATAACTATGGATCAGATTCTGCCCGGAGTAAAAAATATAATAGCTGTTGCTAGTGGGAAGGGGGGTGTCGGAAAAACCACTGTTTCGGTGAATTTGGCCGTAGCCCTTGCAAAGTCAGGTGCTACAGTTGGTATATTAGATGCAGACGTTTATGGGCCTAGTGTACCTTTAATGTTGGGACTAAAAGAGGTCCCAGAGGTTTTAGAAGGTAAAATTCAACCTCCCATTACTGAAAATGTTAAAGTAATGTCAATGGGATTCTTTTACGAACAATCTCAGCAAGCCGGAATATACCGTGGACCTATTATTGCAGGTATAGTAAAACAGTTCATAACAGATGTAAACTGGGGAGAGCTTGATTATCTTATTATTGATTTGCCCCCTGGTACTGGTGATGCTCCCCTTACAATGGCACAAACGATACCAATTACTGGAATCCTTATTGTGACAACCCCTCAAGAGGTCGCTATGAATGTGGCAGTTAAATCAATCGGTATGTTCAACAAATTAAACATCCCAATAATCGGTGTAATAGAAAATATGAGCTATCTAAAGTGTCATAATTGTAATGAAAAAATACATATTTTTGGAGAGGGCGGAGGAATTAAAATCAGTGAGCAGTTCAAAATACCTTTCATTGGCGAGATACCTTTAACAACTCAAATTATGAAAGGCAGTGATAGTGGAGTATCTGTTATAATATCTGAGCCTACATCCGAATATGCGCAGGCGTTTAATAAAATCTCGAAAATAACCGCTGGAAGAATTAGCGTTATTGCATCAGAATTGATGGATCAAGAACAAGAACAACAAAAAGAACAACAAAAAGAACAACAACAAAAAGAACAACAACAAAAAGAACAACAACAAAAAGAACAGCAAAAACCATAGAGTCCCAGTTAATAATTAATAATTAATAATTCTTTATACCAAACCTTCCGAGATAAGACACAAAAAAAAAGAAACCTTTCTAAAAATTTTAGAGGAGATACCAAAATTTGAAAATCGATCAGTCACAATTGAGTCTTTTGAAGGAGCCTTTTGGGGTAATAATTAAGGACGATGATATCAATAAAGAGTCCTTAAACCAAGAAATTGGTAGAGCACACAAGATAATAGCGGTAGGAGATACTACTACTGAAAAATTAGTGAGTTTGGGTTATATTCCTGACATCTCGGTTGTAGATGGAAAAGAAAAAAGGATAAAAAAACACAAGATATTTGAATATCTGACAGACAAAATTTTACATTTCGAGAATAAACCCGGAGAGCTTGATGAGCATATAATTGCAGAAATACTGCAATTAACTCAAAGCAAATTAGAAAGCAAAATCCAATTCATTATTGAAGGCGAGGAAGATTTGGTTGCACTGCCGTTTCTCATGTTTTCGCCAGATGATTGGGTTATTTGTTATGGGCAGCCATATCACGGCTTGGTAATAGTACATGTAAACGAGGATTCTAGAAGCCGGGCCAAGTTAATATTTAATAAAGTCTTTAACATTTAAAGTTCAACAACACAGGGTATGATGATACGGTGGCTGTATGAATATACAATAAAAAAGATGATTTGATTTTACCATTTACTGACCCTGAATTTGTTTTTTGTTATTTTTGTTTTATTTTTTTTAGGGTTGTGCTTTTTTCATATCCATTTTCATTTTTATTTCGATGATGGCCTTCTTCTTCTTCTTGTCAGCAATCACATCCACAACCATCTCTGCTGTTATCAAAAGTACCAATGCCATATTTCTTCATACATGCATTGCACACACTCTCAGATTCGTTAATTGTGGCAACATTGCAAAACGAACATACTTTTGTCATATGTGTAATTCTATAGAGATCAAAAATAAATCCTTATCTAAACTTGACATTTTCTTATTTTATCAATGTCTAGAGTTTAAACGTGAACCACGCAGTTACTTAGGCGCGGTTTAGGTAAAGTTTGTATATCGATCCTGTCTCGTCACTGATATAGTTCCAGTTTTCAGGATTGATGTCTACAACAGAAAAATATTCTTGTTCCTCTTTTGATAATACATCATAAATTAACTGGCCCACTACTATATGGTTAACTTTAGCGTAAGTAGTCATTTTGGTAGCAATACTTATGGTGTATCCTAGTATGTCGTAAGACGGTTTCTTATCTGATATCAATTCGCTAGTTTTTTGAATGGTTTTATAATCATACTGAGTTAGGTCGTTTACATTATCTACATGTGGATAGTATTTTACTATTACATTTTCGCCATAATCAATCCCTATTCTAACACCGATCTCCGGATAATCATATTGACTAAATACTGGATTGAATCCTTGATTGATAACTTTAATCATGGTACGGGCGCAATTTATGGCATTAATGCAAAGGGTATACAAATGGTCAGAACTAACATTAAAAAAACCTATTATTCCATCACCAATGTACTTTAAAACATATCCTCCATAGAGGCGGATGATCTTGGTCATCTCCTGACTAAAAGTTTGGATTATTTTAGACACCCTTTCTATTGGGAGGTTCATGGACAATTTCGTAGACCCTACTATGTCAATATTTAGAATTATCAGTTTAATTTTTTCATAATAATAATTACTGAGAACTTGTTGTGTTTCTTCAAAAGGAGCTGTAAAAATGGGATCTGAGCGTAAAGCCTTCCACATACTTGATTGGGAAGCGGTAATAATTTTTTGGATATCTATTAAAGCATCTACGTAAAAGACAGAGGCATTATCCTCCATGTTGTTGCCAATCAACCTGTTATTTTCGTGATCTTTTTTTTCATTTAGATTCTTGATGACGTCATCAACTTCCTCTAAATCAATATCTAACTGGAATGCAATAATATCTGGAGAAATACCGGAATCAAAGAGATTTACAATAGTTTGATGTTGCTCATATTTGGCTATTTTCTTTATTGTTTTATTTTTTTCTAAATTGTTCTCATCTGATTGGGAAATTCTCTTTTCACCTACAATGATGTTAAATCATGGTTAAAAGTCTATAGCTTATTATCATTTATAATTTTTGTTCATATTATATCTGTCAACCTAACATCAATGTTAAATTTTTTAGTTATATAAAAAAATAATTTCTAATTGACTAGTCAATGCTTTTGGCTTTTCTGTTCGGCTTTTTTGCTGTCGAGTATATGACATCTTCTTTACTGTTATCACCATAACTATCACCATAACTATCACCATCGTTATCATCACCATCACTACCACCCAATCTTTTGAGGGCTGTTAAAATTTCCCTCTCTATTTTATCTAGTTCTGGGTTTGTATTTTTTTCAATGGGACGATCATTGTCAGCAAAGCTTTTGGTACTTGTGGATCCCATTGTGTTCTGCACAGAGTCTATTGTTGTGTCATTGGCTGCAGCATCACTAGGTTTGTTGCTTGCCGATATTTCTGAAAATGAATGATGATTAGAAGGAGGGGATGATGATGGTGTTGATGATGTGGTTGTAATCGCGGGTTCTGGTTTTGGATGGGAAAAGGACGATGTTTCTATTACTGGTATAGGCTCAGTTTCTGATTCTTTTGATTGAGTTCCAGTTAGTCTTGTATCTGCTATTCTAGAGTCCCTTGAATTTTGACCATATAGCGTGGTATCTTTTAGTAGACTTGAAGATTCTGACTCCTCATTAGTGGGAACCCTAGTTCGGTAATAAGTCGATGGATCGAGAGAAGATACGGGGTAGGTGAACTTATCTTGATTAGCGGAGATTACCAAGACTTGGTTGGATAAATATGATAATTTTGATTCAACTCTGTCTAATTTTTCATCTATTTTCTCATTTAATTCGATATTCTTATATTGAATTTTTTTTATTTTAAAGTAAATAATCAATACTATTAATGCAATAGCAATTGTTTGAGCAAAAAGTGCAACTATCAATAAATCAGAGGTAATTTCAAAACCAAACATTTCAACAAGAAACGTTAAATTTTTTCTCGCTTTTAAGTCTAATTATTCAATTAATTGTGTTTGGTGGTGGTGGTGTTAGTGAGTCGACCTCCAATGCTTTGCCTCTCGTTCGTCTGGAATACTATCTATAAAGAAGGTAGGAGGGAGGGTTGGGGGTGGAAACTAGAATAGAGAAAGAAAGAAAGAAAGATCTATGCATTCCATCGGATTGAATCTGTATTTCTAATAAGGTATGAAATTCTTTTAAAAACACTTTTTGTATCATCTCCACATCCGTATTGAGAATAAAAATTGTTTCTGATATAACAGGATTTGGAAAATTTCTGATCCACTAATTGCACATTATCGTATTTTATCAACCCTAGGTTAATTTTTATCAGGTCTATGACTACCTGTACCAGGCCTTTTCTTGAAGCATATGCTTTGTCTCTTTTTATATACCAAAACATCCTAGTAGGGTCCTTGGAATAATTATCAAATACTAATTCCTTTAGTTCGGTGGACCTTTCAATATCAAAGTGTCCCAAAATTTCTATCTTTTTTTTTGATAGATTGTAAATGGCTTGAGCAAATTTGGAGCAAGAAGAACAATAATTATCATATATTAGAACCGGAAAATGAAACTTTACTTCCTTTTTTTCCATATTTGTTATTACGCATTGTGGTTTTTATTTCTATTAACTTTTAGGACCCTCTAGTATGATTTACACACTTGCTATCCTCTTAATACGGTATGTTAGCGATTTTGGGGATTTAGGACGTGGATATCGTACATATCCAGGTCAAAACTATGATTAACACACCAGGATGAATTACTTCAAGAATACCTGGATGGGCATTCTCAAGTAGGACTCTGGTATGCGTGGATTCTTAAGTTATAACCTCAATCGAGTAGTCTATCTAGAATTCTTATCGCAGTAAAATAGCCCGATCTTGAATCCTTAAGTTATTGATGGCTCTGGATTATTGTAGATAACCGTCAAATAGCCGTCAAATAGCCGTCAAATAGCCGTCAAATAGCCGTCAAATAGCCGTCAGAGGCAAACACGGATCAGATGAGTGTCAATTCAAAATCAAAATTTTTGATATAAATACCCTTTTTGCTTTATTAATAATATGTATTAATTTTGGGTATGAAAATTCCTCGTGCAATAAAGATTAAAGTACTTAGAGGCTGGTTGAGTGGTCTATCACGTGACCGTATAGCCAACGAGAACAAGATAGGTTGCGGTAGTGTTTCTGGAATAATCAATCAAATCAGAACTTCCATAGTAGATCTTGATTTATTGAGAGAAGTTTCTACAGAAATAAGAAAGAAGGGTCTTAGTCTTTCTCAGATGGCTGCATCTATTAGATTGAGGAGAAAATTAGAGAAAATACACATGACTGAAGAAATGTTGGAAAACATTCTTGAACACATAGGAATCCATTGTTTTCAGGAAGGAATTGGAATTGAACAATTCTTGGTCCACGCTGATGAAGTAATAGGGCTAACTGAGAATCTTGGGGCTCATCTCTGCGAGATCCCAGCAATCATTGAAAAAAGTAAATTGGAAGTAGAAAAATTAGATGAACAAATATTATCTATGTATGAAGAAATTAATAGACTGGTAGCAAAGTACCAAATTACAGCAAAAGACTTGGAGGAATATCGAATAACAAGACCACTGGCAGATAGAATAAAACAGCTAGAGCATGACTTAGAAGATAGGGATCGACTCATAAATTTGCTTACGCAAAATTCAAACCGTAAAGTCAAGTCTTATGGGCAAAAAGATATTGCGATAGGTCTTAGAACGTCTTTTCCATAGAGGAAAAATATTCTTAAAAAAGAATGGAAGATATTTATTTTTTCGGCCTCTGATGATCTACATGGGTGATTTTAGAGATAAATCAATAGATATTAAATTCAAAACCGAACCTGTATGGGATGGTTAATCAAGCATTCAACAAGACAGGAAATACGATAATCATTAAATTTATTAAATCTATTTGATTTGATTTTGGATGTTGAGTATCACGGAAAATAAAAATAGTTGGTTAATTCTGCTATTGCCAAATTCAGATTAAGCACTCAGCTGAAGGTAAATTCATCGATCATCCTTGCTCGATAGCCGAATAGTAGTCATAGAAGAAAATATTTAAATTGAAAAAAACATCTCAGGGTAATGTGTGGAAGATTTTAATTCCAAAAAAAATCGCATATGGGGAAAATGCCGCAAAGGAATTTGATTATCCTGACAATGCGTTAATAATAACAACCACAGAAAGCAAGATTTATGAAAAATGGATAGAGTATATGGGAATAAAAAATTATCAAATTTATGATAAAGTCACTCCTGATCCAGCGATTGAAACCATTGAAACTATAAAAAATGAATTTGATGGAAAAAATGTATCATGTTATATTGGGTTGGGCGGTGGTAGCTCACTTGATGTATGTAAATACTTGAGTAAAATGACTGGTATCCCAAAAATTCTAATTCCAACTACATTTGGAACAGGGGCCGAAATGACAACTTATGCTGTAGTTAGTTTTGATCATAAGAAGAAACTACTGCAGGACGAGGCTTTCTTGGCTGATGCTGCTGTTATCGATCCATACTTTTTGACTGGGACTCCATTTAATATCATGCGTAATTCTGCATGTGATGCCGCAGCACAAGCTTCAGAAGGATATGATAGCAAGTTGGCAAATCCCTTAACAAAACTATTTTGTAAAGAGGCATTTGATATTTTAGAAGACGCTATAATCAACGATAAGCCTGAGCTATTGCCCTATGGGGCAATGCTGTCAGGAATAGGTTTCGGCAACTCATCGACTACGTTGGGACATGCATTATCTTACGTTTTTTCTAACGAGGGCGTGCCGCACGGATATTCTTTATCATCATGCACTACTATTGCCCACAAATTCAACAATTCTGTATATTATGATAGATTCAAGAAAATATGTCAAAAGCTAAAATTTGAGCCCTTGAAACTTAACCAACCTCTGG
>WHSX01000106.1:0-231 GCA_009379865.1 Candidatus Nitrosocosmicus sp. | reverse complement strand
ATGCCGCAGCTGATGTTATTATGCCTGATAGGGGGCATTTAGATAACAATCCGATAGAAGTCACAAAACAGGACATTATAAAATGTCTTGATGAGATTGTAAATAGAAATCCGCTTGTATAAAAAACTCGCTTACTTTTTTTTATTTTTGCTAGGAAAAAGTATAAATTCATATTAATTAATTATGAAGTTATCTTATGACTACCATTAGTAAGAGTATGGATATTGCTGC
>WHSX01000105.1 GCA_009379865.1 Candidatus Nitrosocosmicus sp. | reverse complement strand
GTTCCTTCTTATTATGTTCCCTGATCTGAGTTATAATACTGAATATTAGTTTCTCTTGAATGGTGATAAGATCGGTCATATTTATCCATGGTGCTTCTGCTTCTAAATGGGTGAATTCTGCCAAGTGTCTTATGGTCCTTGATTTTTCTGCTCTAAAGGAGGGGCTAATGGTCCATACAGGACCTAAGCAGTAAATCATTGACTCAAGGTATAGTTGAGAACTTTGGGACAAGTATGCTTTTTGATTGAAATATTTCACCTCAAATAGCGTGGACCCTCCCTCTACAGAGCTCTGAACGAGAATTGGTGGAGTTACTTCCATCCAATCGTCCTTAGCAAACCACTCTCTAGAGTATTTTAATAATGAATTTCTTAGTTTTCCAACATTTATCATTTTTCTTGTCCTTAGTGATAAATGCCTAAAATCGAGTAGGATTTCGTCACTTTGATATTCTCCTATAGGAAAGTCCACATTGGCTACATTGAAAATCAATATTTTGTCCACTTTTACCTCGTATCCACCTTCAACTGCTCTTGGATCTTTTTCTAATTTTCCTTGTATCTCTATGGAAGATTCGATCGTCAAATTCTCGGATAATTTAGAAGGACATATAGCTTGGATAATGTCTCCTCTATCATCTCTTAATATTATGAAGGTTTTTTCTTTCTGCTTTCGTAGTCTATGGATCCAGCCTCTTAATAAAATGGTCTTTCCTATATTATCTTCTTTTCTTAAATCTGCGATCCGCTTGAACAATACATGCTTTGTTACTGAAATATTTTATTTATCTTTGCTCTCTGCGTTGGGTTAGTAAAAGGGTCTTCAAAGTAGCAGGCTCTAGTTCGGTTTGAAATATTATATTAAGCTATGTTCAATTCACGATTACAAATGTGCAATGCATACGCCTTTTAACCAATGCATACGCCTTTTAACCTACGTACATCTCCTATCGGGCATCATAAATTATCTTCTATGTTTGGTCTAAAGAAAGAAGATTAGGTTATATGGAGGAATTGTTAATTTTACATGGAGGAATTGTTAATTTTTTCCAAGCAAATTTACGTTCATTCTCCTAGTGAAATTCCCAATTGCCATCTTTTTAATAATAAACTGCTTGTTTGAATGATTAGTATCATCTATATTATATTTTCAATACCATCAAAGCTAAAAAATCACTAAAAGATATCTATTGGTCTTAGTATTGCTCCGTTTTTATTTTTTAAATTTCTTAATAATTTGGATAAAATGAAAAATAGAAGCCGCCTAGAAATTATAGCAATGATCCTTGAAACAGTAGGAGATAATGGTGCGATACAGGCTAAAATCATGTATAAAGTATATCTTTCGTTTCTCCAAATGAAAGAATACTTGTCTAACCTTATGAAAAACGACTTGCTCATCTATGATGATGGGGCTCAAATTTATAAGACGACTGAAAAAGGAAGACGCTTTCTGATACTGTATAAACAAATGACCGAATCAATAACAATGACAAAACCAATACTCTAATTTTTTTATTTTATCGATGTACAAAACTTTGATCAATTTATAAAGAGGATTTTTTCAATTGTATTCGTGATTTTTGATACCGGTTTGAAATTGAACGAATTAAAAGAAAATTCCTTTGAGAAAATCGCGATAGAAAAAGAAGAGATTTTGATCGGAAAAAGAAACAATCAAGTATATGCTTTTAACAATAGGTGCCCACATAAGGGTGCGTCTCTATCCAAGGGAAGCTTTCTTGGAGATAATGTAGTTTGTTATATGCACGGATACGAATATAATATTTTTACAGGAAAACTAGAAAACATGAAGTCATGGAAAAAAGATGAAACTTGGATTGAACAAAATGAACAATGGAGACATTCTGACGATCTTAAAATCTACAAAATTCATTTGAATGATGAGAAAATTTTGGTTGAAATAAATTGATTCTTTATTACAATTCAAGCCATGCGGCCTAAGATGAGTTACCTTGCCTATCATTCTGGTACCGAATCAATTATCAATTTTCCGTTTTCCGTTTTTACAAATAAGAACCTATTGTCTTTGAAAATTAATGTCAATTCATTGTCTTTCACTTCGACATCTAAGAGTTCTTGTCCTTTGATACCATCAAATTTAGTCATAATAGAAGGCAATTATATGTTATATTTAAATTAAATTATTTTGCTTAGTAGGTGTCTAGTCAATGTCTATTTGTTGGATGTTTGATTCTTTTTTCAAACTGTTCTTCTCTATGAATTCATGCTTACCCCATGATAATTCCACCAATACTGTAAAGTTGTTCTTACCTTTTCTTAGCACATCAGGTTTTATGTCTATGTCCTTGTTAAAATCAAACAACAACTGTCTAGCTTCTTCCTCTTCTAATGGATAAAATGGGGTGTCATCTTTAACTATCATAATCCAAATCCTATGATCAATTTTTGGATTTCTGGTCCAGAAAAAAATAGCTTTCCTTATTAATTTTATTGATTCAATAATTTTTCCGTTATTTTTGATGTCTAGTTTGATAGTGAGTCTCAGTGAATTATCGTGTTTATTATAAGCTTTCTCCCAATTCTTTTGTGTTAATACTTGTCGGATAAATCCATCTATGGAAAAACTTAAGGTCAACATATACAATTTCTCATTCATTGGCCTTTCTTGTGCTCCTCTCAAGGTCAAAGCACTGATTCGACTTTCATTTTCGTCCAATTTAGATACTGAGAAGGTATCATTTATATCCTCAATATGTAGTTGTCTTTTATATATGCATGCTGAGGTTACACATGCTAGGGACAAAGAATTAGAATTTAAACTACATGACATAGATATATCTATTTTGTATATAATTCAACATGAACTACAAAAGAATGCTGATAATAGATTTGCGGGTGTTGTATTGAAGCATCCTCTAATCAAAGAATATATGTTAAAGATACTAACCAATAAGAACGAGCCATACAAAGCACTGGGTGAATCCGTAGAGTCAGCTATTAAATTTACAAATGATCTTGCCGGCATGTTGAAGCTCACGATAGGAAATTGAATGCGGTGATAACTAGTAAATGAAGTTTTGTCCAAAATGCGATGCACGCTTACGGAATAGGCAAGAGGAAAAAGTCCTAACATGCCTAAAGTGTGGACATATAGTGGCGAGCGAGACGAATGGTACGACTAACCCTGCAAGTGTGATCCAAACTGTTTCTAATTATGACTATTCTGATGATCCTCTAAAGATAATGGACTCTGAAAAAACTATTGAGACCCTGCCTACAACCAACATGGAATGCCCGAAGTGCCTCAATAATTTGGCCTTTTGGTGGATGTTGCAGACAAGGTCTGCTGATGAAGCCACCACTCAATTCTATCGGTGTACAAAATGCAGTCATACTTGGAGAAATTATTCTTAAGAACGACTTTAGATATCCCATTGGAATTTATAGATGATTGTTGTTTTAGTTGATTAATTTGATGTTTGAAGCGAAAACAAAGTCCCCAGAAGAATGGAAGATTGTTAATTCAGCTATATCTACTCTCGTAGATGAAGCAACATTTGAAGCCACTTCGGAGGGAATTTCCTTCAGGGGGATGGATCCGTCTCATGTAGCATTAATTGATATTTTTTGGCCCAATACTGCATTTGAAAGTTATAAATGCGATTCTGAGTTAAAATTTGGTGTCCGGATTTCTGAATTTTCAAAATTGATAAAGCGAACAGACAAGAAAGATGAATTGGAAGTATCTATTATTGATGAAGATGTCTTGAGAATAAAAACGATGGGTAGTTATAAAAGAGAATACAAGATGCGTCTCATAGAGAGTACAACTGTATCTACTCCGTTACCAAAACTATCATTTAATTCTAAACTCTTACTTTCTTTATCTTCTTTTGATAAGATCCTATCTGATATAGAGGTCGTATCAGAATACGTTGAAATTGAATCCTATCCTGATAGGATTCAATTTGTAGGCAAAAGTGATACGGGGGAAGCTGTCGTTACGATGGAACCAAACAGCGAGGGATTGGAAGAGATCAATGTAAAAGAAGAATCAAAGGCAACTTATAGTCTTGACTATCTTTTGAAAATTGTAAAATCGGTGAGCTCTGTTGGTGTGTCAGCTGCTATTGAATATTCTACAAAGATGCCAATACGTCTTGAATTTAGGATCGCCAACATAGGTCGAATTCATTTCTATTTAGCACCACGAGTCCAGGATTAGGTTAGACCAAAATTGTCTGGACTGTAACTATATTTCAAATGTTCTCGCTGGTTAATAGCTTAGACAAAAATGTTCGAATTTTGGGTTTAGAATACTCTATTAATCCCATTAGTTAATAATCCATGTAATTCGTTGATATGAGAATAATAATGAAGTTCGGAGGGTCGGTCTTAGACTCATCATCAAAAATAAAGACTCTTATAAATATTGTACATTCTTTTAAAAACTTGGAAGGAAAAGATAATGAAATTGTTTGTGTGATATCAGCTATCTCTGGAGTAACAGATAAAATTATCATGCTTTCTGAACTGATAATAAAGGGAAAAAAGAGTGCGATAAAGACTTTCATAGATGAAATGATGAGTCTTCATCTTGATTTAATTGAAAATACTATACCTGATCAGAAATTGCAAGCAGAAGCCAAGAACGTAATCTTAGATATTATGAAAGAATTTCAAGCAATTTTAGAGGGATTAGTTTTAATTTCTGAAATTACCCCAAGGTCTTTGGACCATATGTTATCATTTGGAGAACGCTTGGCAGCTCCAATTGTAAGTTATTCGTTACGAAATAATAACATGGATTCTGATTTTCTTACTGGAAAAGAGATTGGAATCGTCACGGATTCTAATTTTGGTGAAGCAAGACCTTTGATGAATACCACGAGATTCCGAGTAAATGCTAAACTGATCCCATTGATTGTAGAAGGGAAAATCCCTGCGATTACTGGGTATATAGCAGCAGACCAGCATGGATATATTACAACCTTGGGTCGAAGTGGTTCTGATTATACAGCTACAATAATAGCTTCCTGCATTAATGCGGACGAGGTATATTTATGGAGTGATGTAGATGGGTTATTGACTGCAGACCCTTCGATCGTAAAAGACGCCCAGGTACTTGATGAGATTTCTTATAGCGAAGCAGCTGAGATGGTCCTATTTGGAGCAAAATATATTCATCCAAGAGCTTTGGAGCCCGTAATGGAATCAAATATCCCACTGAAAATAAGAAATGCATTTAATTTATCTCACCATGGGACTACAATAACCCAAAATTTGAGAATATCTAATAATATTATTAAATCCATAATCGCAATAAGAAATACTGCATTAATAGACGTTAGTGGTGGTGGAATGGTGGGATCGCCTGGAACGGCTGCAAATATTTTTGATACTTTGGCAAAGAATAAAGTAAATATAATGATGATATCTCAAGGTCCCTCTGAATCAAGTATTTCTATGGTATTAAGAAAGGATGATTTGGGCAAGGCCATAACATCCCTGGAGTTGAAATTATTGGGAAAAGTAATAAACCATCTAAATGTATTAGAGGATGTTTCGATAGTTACTGTAGTGGGTTCAGGTATGCGTGGAATCAAGGGAATTGCAGGCAGAGTTTTTTCCTCCATAGCAAAAGAAGATGTCAATGTGATAATGATAGTCCAGGGTTCTTCAGAATTGAATCTTGCATTCATTGTAAGGGATGATGATTGTGAAAAAGCAGTTAGGTCATTATATAAAGAGTTTAATTTAGGTAAGGCATTTTGATTAATTTCATAATCTTTGCATTTTATTTGACAAATGAAGGTATTCAAATTTAATTATTTCATTCGTTCAAATAGATGTAATTTAGATTATCTCATGAATCTTCATGTGATTCAACTATGTGCGCGATGAATTTGAAAAAAAGAAAGTAAATAAATGAATACAGATGATTAATGTCTTGTAATGAGTTTAGGAAAATTATACGTTGTAGGAGTGGGGCCCGGCCATCATGATCATATGACCTTTCGCGCTAAACAGGTAATTGAAGAAAGCCAAATCATAGTGGGGTATGAAACCTATGTATCATTGGTAGAGGATCTTATTAACGGTAAAGAAGTTTACAGATATCCTATGACTCAGGAAGTAGATCGGGCTAATCAAGCCATAGATTTCGCTGAAAAAGGAGGCATCGTATCGCTAGTTTCATCAGGAGATCCTGGAATATATGGAATGGTAGGTTTGATATATGAAATCCTCGCTGAAAAAGGATGGAAAAGAGGCAAAGGAATCGATGTTGAATGCGTACCTGGAGTCTCTTCTTTGAATTCATGCAGCGCACTTATTGGATCCCCATTGATGACCGATTTTGCGGTTGTGAGCATGAGTGACCTCTTGGTACCGTGGGAGATTATCGTTAAACGAGTTGAAGCTGCTGCTCTAGGAGACTTCGTTACTGTCGTATATAATCCATCGAGTAAAAAGCGAATTCACCAACTTAAGGATGCACGAGACATTTTTCTAAAATACAGAAACCCCGAAACTCCAGTTGCAATAGTAAAAGGTGCGTTTAGAGACAGTCAGTCAATTGTTATCACTAATTTAGAAAAAATGTTAGAATATCCTGACATGATGGGCATGATAACTACGATTATCATAGGAAATTCATCTTCTTTTAATTATAATGATATGATGATAAATCCAAGGGGTTATCGATCTAAATACCAATTAGTAAAATAAAGATCAACTTTATCTCTTATTTTTGATATTCGTTATCTATAAATTTGTTAAGTATATATCATATTATCAAATTGTCTGATAATGCTTTTACTTACGGTAATATGATACTTTTATATTGTAATTTTAATAGGGATGGCCTCCCAAATAATGAAATAGACGATGTATCTACCAATAATACCGTCCATGAACCACTTCCTGATTTTGTCATTGGAAGAATTGCATTATGCATCGAAACATTCAATATCATAATGAAATCTAAACCTGACAAGTTTAATACCTCTGTAATCTTGATATCAAAAAGTGAATATACTCGAGATATTACCGATCGCTTGATAGCTGGCGGTATTTCTGAGAACTATATAGAAAATGATAATAATTCTAAATCTATCGAATCTGTTATCAATAACGTTCTCTTTAAAATGAATAGTCTTACAAACCCACCAACCATTTATTTTATAGGGTCGGTTTGGCAAAAAGGAGTTTTTGATTCAATTGTGGTTTCAAAACTCAAGAAATTCAAAGTTCATTTTGAGGGTGCGCTCGATCATAGATCATATGATGTTATACAAAAAGATAAACTAACTGAGGAACCAAAAAAAGGATCCAACTATTATAAGCATAAATTAACAAATAAAGCAATAGACACACTCTTAAACTATATTTTTTCTAATAAAAGGAAGTAAGAAATTATCAATATTAACTTTTCTTTAGCCGGATATAACCCTATTGGAAAAGTTTAATATCAGAACAAAATAAAGAAATTGTGTTGCGGTCATCGTCTAGCTTGGTTAGGACACTGGCCTTCCATATATAATTTCATATGGAGAAAGCCCGTAACCCGGGACTATGTCTTTTAGTAAAGACACGGCGGGAATTCAAATCCCGGTGACCGCATAGACTATAGGAATTCATATATTTGTTTTAACAAGTATTAAAAGAAGGATAAACGTCTATTGTAGACAAATAATTTAGTTAATTTTGCAATTGGATCCTATGTATTTATTATGATTATGATCTCTATTATCTTTATTAATAAAGAAAGTCAATAGATTATGTTCAATAAGGTCTCTACACTTTTGAAGAGGATCGATTCAATAGGTAGTAAAGAAAATGCTTCTATTATTTTGGATTTCTATAACTATATGAAAGAGAAATGATGGCATCAAGATCTTTTATCCCGTTTCCTTATTTTTACTTAAACATATGGGTGTTTTCGATAAATTATAAAGTATATGTACATGTGTTGTTTTACAATTAATTAGTAATTCAAGGATATTCATTTGTGATGGATGAAAATGTTAGACGAATACAAAAGGAAAAGGAATTTTAAGGCTACTCCAGAGCCTAACGGAAATAAGAATCCAAATGATGAAAATAGTATAATTACAGACAATACTTACATACCCAATAAAAATAAATCAATACAATCAAAACCCCGATTTGTGATCCAAAAACATGAAGCTACAAAATTGCATTATGACTTTAGACTAGAATCAGTCAAAGAAAATGTTCTCTTATCTTGGGCGATCCCTAAGGGCCCTTCTTTAGATCCATCTATAAGGAGACTTGCTATTCGAACTGAAGATCATCCAGTAGATTATTTGTTATTTGAAGGGATAATTCCTGAAGGGAACTATGGTGCTGGTACAGTGATAGTGTGGGATTTTGGTGAATATTCCATAGAAAAAAAAATTCCTTCAAAATCTACCGCAAGAGAATATGCAGGAGAAATTTATGAATTAGAAGATGTATCAGAAATATTAAAAAAAGATAGAAAAATTACCTTTACACTATATGGACAGAAATTAATTGGCAAGTTTTCATTGGTAAAAATCAACCCTGAAAACCACTGGTTATTGATAAAACAAAATGATGAATTTGCACATAGGTCACTTCATGATGCTGAGAATAGTCAAAATGATATAACAGAAAGCAGTCCGGCATCGATATTAACAGGAAGAACAAATAAGGATATTCTCAAATACAAAAACGAGAAATCTTCAGAGAAATATAATAAAGATCAAAAAATTGTTACTAGGTATTTTACAGAAACCACAGCTAATTCAGATATATTCAATAACGTAGAAGATGGTAATCTTGATACTGATAATCAGTCTACTATCCATAAGTTAGAACAGATATACTTTGAAGCGTCAAAACCAATGTTATCATCTCTTGCTGATAAACCATTTAACAGTAAGGATTGGGTTTTTGAAATAAAATGGGACGGGGTGAGAGCTATAACACTCGTAAATATACAAAACAAAACTTGTACAATAAAATCACGTACTGGGGATATTATCACCCATCGTTATCCTGAACTTGAGAAAGCTCTTGAGATCGCCTTTAATGAAGGAATTTCTGAAAACTACATCATAATAGACGGGGAGATAGTTATTTTAGATGAGGATGGATATCCAAATTTTCAAGATCATCAAAAAAGAATGAATATTGATTCCTTACAGAGTATTAACATTTTGTCTAATCGTTATCCCGCAGTATATTATGTATTTGATATCTTATATTTGGACAATGATGACCTAAAAGAGCTACCTTTTATAGAAAGAAGGGAGATGTTGACTAAGCTCATTAAAAAAAAGAACCAGAAAATAAGATTATCCGACTTTGTTGAGGAATTTGGAATAGATGTTTTTGAATCTGTGAAGAATATTAACCTAGAAGGAGTAATTGCGAAGCATAAGCGCAGTAAATATCAATCTGGTATACGCTCAAAATATTGGCTTAAAATAAAGAATATCAAGACTCAAGATTGTATAGTAATAGGATACACAAGAGGTGAAGGTAACCGAAAAAGTTATTTTGGATCTCTCTTACTTGCGGCAATAGATAATAGCCAAAACGGTACGTCTATTAATACCAGTGATGGTGTCGATTCTCAGGATAACAGTCAATTAAGATTCATAGGTCATACTGGAAGCGGGTTTAGTTTTGAAAATCTTCATATAATTCATCAAAAATTAAGGGAGATAGAAATTCCTATTTGTCCTATTAGAAACGTTCCATATCTTAATAGGGAGACAGTATGGATAAAACCTATAACAGTTATAGAAGTGAAATTTAACGATTG
>WHSX01000104.1 GCA_009379865.1 Candidatus Nitrosocosmicus sp. | reverse complement strand
GAAAAAAATGATACGAAACACTCGTCTGTTAGAAGTACTTATGAAAGATGCCTTAAAAATCGATGTAGATGAAGAGATGGTTTGTGGCATTGAACATCATATGAAAGAAATTTTTACCGATGCACTATGCACCCTGTTAAAACATCCCAAGATCTGTCCACATGGATATCATATCCCTGAGGGTAATTGTTGTATTGGAAAGTAATTACATTTCAAACATTTTTACCTCTTATTAAATACTGTTAGATATGCTATATCGGCCGATTGCGGTTTTTGATTCAGGATTGGGTTCACTATCTGTTGTGAGAGAATTGAGGAAGATTATTCCCTCTGAAAATATTTTGTATTTTGCAGATAAAAAGAATTTTCCATATGGAAATAAGACTAAGAGTGAATTAAAATCAATAATACTTAAATCCATTAAATTTTTGGAGAAATATCAGCCAAAACTAATAGTAATGGCATCGAATACCCCGTCTGTTCAAATTTATGATGAAATTAAGAACGATTTTTCGACAGCTATCATTTCAACAAAACTACCGCTTGATAAGACAATAAACTTGAGTAGGAAAAAGCACATAGCAATAATGGCATCGAAAGGTACACTTGATAGCAAAGAGTTCAATTACTTGATAAAAAAAGAAATACCTCAACAGATTTTTGTGGATAAGGTAGATTCTTCAGAGATTATTAATCTAGTTGAAAGTGGATCATTTTTGTTTGATCAGAAGCTCACATATGATAAAATCCGAAAAATAATTGACTCAAATATTGATAACACAATTGATGTTATTGCATTGGGTAGCACCCATTTGCCATTTGTTAAAAATTATATCGAAGCTATTTTGCCATCTATGAAGTTCATCAATTCTTCAGCCGAAGTTGCAAAAGATGTGAAGGATTATCTCAAATATACCGGAGACTTGGATAAGAATAAGAATACCAAAGGCAAGCTCGAAATTCTTGTTTCTGCAGATAAAAAAAACTTTCAGTCAATTCTTAGATATATGGGAATTAAAGAAATAATATTTGATGTCTCCATACAAATGTAACTCTTCGATATGGTAGCATTTAAATTACTTAGAATGCATGAAACATACGTTTTTCTGGTTTTTATGAAAACGAGTGAGCAAAAGGTATGAAAAAAATTAGGATCGGAATAGATGTAGGGGGCACCTTTACCAAAGCCGTAGCTATTGACGTAATTGAAAAAAAAATACTAGGAAAAAAATCTGTTTCAACAACACATTCTTTAGAAGGTGGTGTTTCTGTCGGTATTGTTAACGCCCTATCCACATTAATTGAGATGTGCAACATAGACCATAAAGAAATAGAGCTAATTTCTCATAGTACTACCCAAGCTGTCAACGCCTTTCTTGAAGGAGACGTATCAAAAGTTGGTATTATTGGAATGGGGGTAGGAATGGAAAAAACCAATGTTGTGAAAAGAACTCATATTAAAGATATATCCTTAAATTCTAATAAATTTCTCAGAACCTGTTATACCTTTTTGGATACCTCTAAATATTTAGAGGAGCCTGGGATCGAAAAATCGATCGAGAATTTAGTTTCAGAGGGAGCTCAATCCATAGTTGTAAGTGAGGCTTTCGGAGTTGATGATCCAAGTAACGAATTATTTGTAATGAAGCATTCTAAACTTCCTTGTACTGCCGGGCATGAATTAACTGGAATTTATGGATTAGAGATCAGAACATTGACAGCAACAATTAATGCTAGCATTCTTCCAAAAGCCACAATTACCGCAAATTATGTTAAATCTGCAGTCAATAACTTAGGCATAGATGTACCAGTAATGATAATGAAAGGTGATGGTGGTGTAACCACATTGGACTCTTTTTTGCACAAGCCAATAGTAACGGTGCTTTCAGGTCCAGCTGCAAGTGTTGTGGGCGCTTTGCTCTTTTTGCAGGTTTTAGAAGGTATATTTATTGAAGTTGGTGGTACTTCAACTAACATTAGTATAATTAAGGATGGAAAGCCTGAAATGCGTTATGTGAACATAATGGAACATCCAACTTGTATAAGATCACTTGATGTAAGAATTTGTGGGGTAGCTGGGGGGTCTTTATTGAGACTTTCATCAAAGAGAAAGATTATCGATGTTGGTCCTCGATCTTCACACATTGCAGGATTAGAGTATTCTTGTTTTGCCGATCCTGATGAATTGATAAAGGGTGAAATTGCACCTATTAGTCCATTGAATAATGATCCAAATGACTATATTAGTATCAAAGTTCCTGGAGGAAAAGCATACGGGATCACCAATACATGTGCCGCAAATGCATTAGGTCTCATCCCAAAAAATGATAATGCGTATGGAAATGCGGATTCAGCTAGGATTGCATTTACGAAGTTGGCTACCTACATGGGCATGTCGCCTGAGCAAATTGCTAGTCAAGTTTTAGATATTTCTGTTTCAAAGATATCGGATTATATTATTCCAATGGTAAAAGAGTACAAATTATCAAAGAACAGAATAGTAGTTATTGGGGGAGGTGGAGGTGCTTCTGTTTTGGTACCACTTGTTGCTAAGAAACTCAGTTTTGAATACAAAAAAGCAGATTACGCTGATGTCATCTCATCTATAGGTGTAGCCACAGGAATGATTTATGAAGAGAAAGAGAAAACCATTAATAATCCTACTCCTGAAGATGTTACTCAATTGATAACGGAGATTAAAGATATAGCTATTAGAAAAAATGCTTCTCCTGATTCAATATCCGTTCAATCGGAATATATAAGCGATCGTTCAATTTTGAGAGTCACTGTTATCGGTAATGTTACTCTAGACCTAAATAATGTCGGTTCTAGAGAATTAAAACAAGAGGAAGTAGTAGAGATCGCAAAAACCTTGTTTCACCATAATGGAGATATTACATTGGAACATAAACTAGGAAATTATTATATTTTTACGAATACATATCAGAAAAAAAAACTATTCTTTAAAACAAGAATGCAATCTGTATTGATATTAGATAAATTTGGGAGAGTGCGCCTCTCGTTGGATAATGGCAAATTGATGCACGGCTTTTCAACCAAAATGTCTGCAGATCTCCCATCAATTATCTCCAAATTTTCCACAAATTCTGATCTATCTCCAAATATTCAATTGGTTGATGGGTTTCAACTATTGGATTTTTCTAGCCTAAACGCGAACGAACAAGTAATTCAAGCTATTAGAGAACAGTTGGATAAAATTGATTCTGATGTATTGCTAATTATTAAACAATAGACCTTACCCTCCTTTATTGCACAATATGATTTCATATTGATAAATAATTACATCAAATTGATCTCTTTATATTTGAAACATAAAGTGGTAAATAACTTTCAATCATATTTCTAAGTAAGGATATATTTTCTCGTTCTTGCCTAATTCTTTATCATGTTTTTCCCCAGTATGTTTTTGTGAATATTGATATCAAATCGGATATACATATCAGTATTATCAATCCAATTGATATATTGTAGAAATTCTATCATACTTGACATTTGTGATTATTCATAGTTCAACATTTTTAAGATTCTCATATCATTTCAATCATGTCATGAAAGATGTCGTCGTATTGCCGGGACCTTCTTCAATAGAATTGGGGAATTCTATTGCTTCGTGTTTAAATGTTGATCCTGTTGAAGTTGAATTACGCACTTTTTCTGATGGAGAAAGTAAAATAAGAATTAATGAGAATTTACTTGATAAAAAATGCATTGTTGTACAATCCACTTATCCCCCTGTAGATTCGCATTTTTTGCAAACCTTGATGATGCTGTCATATTGTAATGACTCTGGCGCTTCTGAAGTTATCCCGATTATTCCTTACATGGGTTATGCCAGACAGGATAGAGTATTTCTGGACGGGGAATTTGTGACCATGTCTATGATCGCAAAACTGTTTGAATATTTTAGAACTCGTAAACTGATAACTGTTGATATACACAGTACTAGGGCATTATCTTATTTCAATTATGATATTTTTAATATTTCTTCTATGTCATTATTGGCAAAATATGCCATTAACAATTTTAATTTAACGGAACCTATTATAGTGTCACCAGACCTTGGAGGAGTTCCTAGAGCAAAAGAATTTGCTGGAATTATGAATGCTTCTTTTCTTGGGTTAAGAAAAAATAGAGACAGATTCACTGGAAATATTACCATGGATGAAAAACTAGATATTACAATTACGAATCGAGATATTGTGATTCTTGATGATATGGTATCTAGTGGAGGAACTATACTAAAGACCATGGATATATTAAAAAATAATAATTGCGGCAAAGTCTTTGTTATATGCGTTCACGCTCTGTCGGATGAAAAATCCATAAATTTGTTAAAGAGTTCTGGAATAAATGAGATTGTCTCTACCAATAGTATCCCAAGATCCTGTTCAAAGATTGATTTGGGTAGCGAGATTGCAAAAACCTTGTCCTCCATTTTATCACGTGATTGAGCATTATATGGTAAATCTCGAAGTTATTTTTCTTGGAACATCTGCAGCGATGCCTGCAGAAGACAGGTCACTTTCTTCTCTTGTAGTAAATAGAAATGGAACTTTGTTGATTTTTGATGCAGGGGAGGGAATGCAATATAATTTTATTCGTACCGGATTGGGGTTTAATAAGAAAACTATGATATTCATTACTCATATGCACTCTGATCATATCTTGGGCTTATTGGGTTTTCTACAAACACTATCATTACAAGGTAGAAAGGCCGCGGTTGATATTTTCGGTCCAGAACTACTATATGATTTCTTAGTTGAGAACATGAAATTGCTCCAGATCAGATTAACTTTTCAACTAGACACTCATGTAATTCCTAATTCTCAAGGAACGGTTGTAGAGGAGAAGGACTATAAGATATTATACTGTAAATCCGAACATGGTCCCAATATTTGTTCATATGCATATTGTTTGCTTGAAAATGATAGACCCGGAAAATTCAACATAGGACGAGCAAAAGAATTAGGTATTCCTGAAGGAGAATTATTTGGATCACTTCAAAAAGGTGTTGATGTTATTTATGATGATAAATTATTTTATTCTCGTGATATTGTTGGTCCTACAAGACCTGGTAGGAAAATTGGTATTTCTGGAGACACGCGTCCATCTGACAGTTTGTGTGATTTTTTTAGAAATTGTGATTTACTGATCTTCGAATCAACATTCTCATCCCATGAACTTACAAAGGCAATGGAATCCTATCATTCTACTGCCATCGAAACTGCAACTCTAGCTAAAATGGCTTCCGTACATAGATTATGTCTGACCCACTTTAGCAGTAGATATAAAGATCTAAATATCTTATTAGATGAAGCCAAATCAGTATTCTTTCATACCGAATTGGCATTTGATCTGAAAATAATGCCGGTTCATTACCTAAGATAGCATCAAGATGCCATTCATTAACTAATCTTTTCTATAAAGTTCTTTAATACTTCCTTCTTATCGTTAGATAACACCATACAGGCCTCTACCAATTCTTTTTCAATTGTTATTTGATTAGATATTACCTTCTTAAGATTTTCAATGTCAAGCCTATCTAGTCTTTCTATTTCTCCACGATTATATGCCACGATGTACTCGTTTATTATTTTCAAAATAAAGGTCGGGGCATACCGTGATAGTAATAAAATTCCGTCATTTATTATGTTATTATTTTCATTAATGCTTGTATTATTCGCATTTGAATTTAAAAGGTAAAGCTCAAGCAGCTTCATTCTCAACCTAATGTCACCTGTTTCTTCAATGGTTGATGCAATTATAAGACCTGTATTAGTAAGATCATAATATGGTATTCCCTCAATTTGAAGGGCTTTTGGGCCCCTTTTTATTGGCAATCTGCCACCCTCTTTTACTACGTTTGCGGGTATCAATACCTCGTCAAGATCTTTAAAAATAGCCGAGTAAATATTTTGCAAGGCTACGCCATATTTCTTGGCTAAAATGTGAGCTATTGAAGTCCTAGTTTTTCCACTCGGGTCTTTTTCTAATGCTATATGTGCTATTATTCCTCTCTGTCTCTTGGATTCTCTAGTTGATTTTGCTTGATGAGTTTTAAAAGTATCGAAAATTGCTATATGACTGCCTCTCTTCAAAACTCGAATACTTTTTATCTATTAGTATATTTATATATATTTTATTTTTGTTGTTTTTATGTTATATTAAATCTATAATGAAAAAATATTACTTTAAAAAAAAATATTATTTTTTAATTTGACGCATTACGTCTACTTGACCACTATGAAGCCAATCTTTTAATTCTTCATGTGATGGTTTTGTATCATGTTTACCCTGAAGATGAAGATGGAGTAATACATAATTTACCTGATTCAATAAAACCTTGTTGGCTTCATCGCCCTTGCGAGCTTTTGTTTTCAAATCTCCGGGTACGGTTGCCCACCATTCATCAAATGTTCTGTTCTTTTGAGTATTAGTTTGTGAACCAAATCCCTTTGGTAATGTCATGTTGCATCTAAGTTAATCAAGGATGGTATTAAATGTTTTTTAATTATTTTTTTCAAATTTTGAATATATTTAAACATTCTTTTCTACAAGTATGTTTTTCGAACTGACGATGTAAATTCATGCAAAATTTACAGATTATAGTAATTTTCTACTATTTTTTTACCATTAATATTTTGAGAAAGGAATAATTAATAATAGCAAGATCCTGAGTAATTGTACTACTGGATCCTAATTTATTCCCATGAAATTCATAATAAATTCTTCAAAACGATTAATTTTTCAATTACATATATTGTTGATTTGACTGGTAAAAATGAAAATGAAAATGAAAATGTACAGTCAGGGACTTTTAATATGAAATGGTGATGATTAGTAATCATTTTATAAATACTCGGTATTAGGTGTAGTATGTCTAATATTGATACCGAAAAGAATGTTTATGTGATTGTTCATGGTCAAAAGCAATTGTTTGAAACTGTTAAATCAAGACTTGGTGATATTGGTTTGAAAACAGAAAAATTAGTTTTGGCTGATATGAATAAACCCGGTAATGAGGGCGATTATGTGGCAATGTTATGGCCACCAATGGGTTCTACAGAAATCATATTGAGTGAAATTATAGATTTCAATGGGACTGATGGACGCGGTATGGGAGCTTGGGCAACTGTAAATCAAAAAGAATTGCAGCGTATCCCTCTCAATTAAGAGCTAGAATTACTCCCTTTACTTTTTCTATATCCATGGGTAAACTGGGAATCATAAACTTTGGAAAATTCATATTTTTTTGGTGCTATTACGTCTCCAACCACTATTAATGCAGTTTTAACAATTCTTTCTTCTTTGACTTTCTTTGTAATGGTACCAAGAGTGCCCTTCAGTATTTTTTGATCTTTCCATGTTGCTTTATATATTATTGCAACTGGTGTATCGTTAGTATAAACTCCACCTTTCAATAATTCTTCAATAACCCTTTCAAGTAAATGCACGCTTAAATAAAATGCCATGGTCGATCCATGTTTTGACAATTCAGAAATTCGCTCTCTGTCTGGAACAGGTGTTCTGAATTCTGCGCGAGTTATGATTATTGTTTGAGTAATGCCAGGTAAGGTTAATTCTAGATTCATCGATGCTGCTGCCCCAAGAAGTGAAGTAATTCCAGGAATAACACTACATTCGATTTCATCCTTCTCTAATCTGTCTATTTGTTCTCTTATAGTGCTAAAAATAGCTGGGTCTCCATCATGAAACCTAATCGCTAACTTCCCATTTCTTGTAGAATCCTTTAGAATTTCATATATTTCTAATCTGTCTAATTTCGCTGCATCGTATAATTGAGCGTCTCTTTTAGCATACCTCAGTAATTCAGGATTTAATAACGATCCCGAATATATTATTACGTCGGCGTTTTCTAAAAGGTTCTTTGCTTTTATTGTAATTAATTCAGGGTCTCCGGGTCCTGAACCTACAAAATAAACTGTATTCTTTTGGATCATTTTTTCTTTTTGGCTATCATTATTGAAAAGTACTTATCATTGTTTTCATTTTTGTTTTTTGCCACGTCAACAAGCTTTCTTTTTTGTAATGTTTCATTATCTGTTGAGACATCTTCAGCAATAAAAATATCTGAATCCTCTGGAAAACTTGATTCCATTAGTATGTCTATTACATTATTAAAATATCGACCGTCCTTTAAGAAAACAAGTGTATCACAACATTCTGCTGCTATTTTCAACCTATCCAGATTATAACATGCTGGGATTATTCCTATTATTTCCTCTCCTTCTCCTATTGGAGTTTTAATTTCGGCAGAAAACGAGAAAATGGATGTTATTCCTGGTACTATCTCTATCTCAATGTCCTTATGGGTATTGCTCATTTCTTTATGAATATATATCCAAGTACTGTAAAGAGATGGATCACCTACAGTTAAATAAACGGCTTTTTTTCCATTTCTGACCGCATCTGCTATTTCTTTGGCATTACTTTTCCAATATTGTCTTAATTTCTCATAATCTTTTACCATGGGAAAAACTAATTGACGAATTTCAGTTTCTTTAGCAAGGAATTTTTCGACTATTGACAATGCAACACTGGGTTTATTCTCTCTTGCAGTTGGGGTATAAATCACATCAGCATTTTTTATAATATTGATTGCTTTCAATGTTAGTAGATCGGGATCACCGGGACCACAGCCAACACAATGTAGTGTAAAATTACCCATAAAGGATTTTTAGAAAATATTAATTAAAGTTTTTGTATTTTACTTTGTACCGGAGAAAATTATTACCGGATTTCTTGAAATCATCATAGTCCCTGAGCTGGTTTTTTTCGACTTTGCAATGGTCACCTGGGTTATATCTATCTCTTGTAATTCTGAATCTTGCATGGTTCTAAGTGCATTGTATATAGTTTCTATCAAGATGGATGTGACCACTAATCTCCCCCCTGGATTTAACTTGGAAATGGCTAATCTTATTATCTGTTCGGTTTCCCCAGTAGTTCCACCTATTACAATTGCGTCAACATTAGGCAACTTGGGTAATACATCCTGAGCTAATCCATGTATAATTATGGCATCATTTAAGATCCCAAATTTTGATAAATTTTTCTCCGTTAGGTCAATCGCAGCCTTGTCCATATCAATGGCATAAACTTTACCTTTTGTTTGAAGAATCAATTCCGCAGTTATACTACCGCTGCCACATCCAATATCCAATGCCGTAAACCCTTCTTTTAGTCGTAGTTTACTAATTATTATCGATCGAATGTCTTCTTTTGTAATTGGAACGTTGTCTATTCTGTCAAAAAATTCATCAGGAATGCCAGGAGTCTTGTAATTCCAAATCATTTCCATCGTTTCATATGATATGTTGGTTTAACACAGTATATGTTAATACCATAAATGTAAGTAACATGAAAATAAAACCAAAAATTGCTATTGTAAGTATTTTTTTCTTTTTTTCTTTAGGAATGTCCTCAGCCATCCTACTAGCAATTATATGAGATACGGAGTAAAAAATGATGCCTATTAATATTGTTAATCCTATAGTGTTGGATTGATCAGAATTAGGTTTTACAATGGCGCCCATAATGGATCCTGCGGTTGCAGCCATAACGACTCTTAAATAATATATTTTATCTTCTATTAGCAATGATATGCGCTATTAGTTTTTAATCAACCACATTTAATTCCTACTTTCTTGGGATCAGAAAAAGAAGACAGGCTCTGCAAGCACGATGATCTTATAAGGACGAGTCATTGGTTTCAACACTTAAGCCCACAATAAAATCAATTTTAATAATTATTCTTGAATTCAATT
>WHSX01000103.1:5221-9851 GCA_009379865.1 Candidatus Nitrosocosmicus sp. | reverse complement strand
AATTTTCGTCCAAATCTAAAATGAGAAATATCACCATACTTATCAGTAATTTTTTTCAATGAAGGTAAAGGATTTGATATAAACTTTAAAGCCAATCTGTAAGGAAATATTTCAGAAGGACCTGGTGGATATTCATATCTTTTTTCTTTTGTATTCGAATGGGAGTAAAATTTCATGAATACCAATTGTATTTTATGGTGTCAAATGTATAATCATTTGTACTGTAAATCTCATCTTCTTTTAGGAACCGCTTGCAAGAATGGGATTCATATCAGAAGAGATACTACGTACGCCTGATTTTATAGGCGAACAGGCCAAATAATAATACAACAATTCAAAAACTATTATAAACTAATATGGAATTTCACACCCGTTGCACCAAACCATCTACCTATTTTAGTAACGCTATTTTAGTCTAAGAACCACTAAACCAGTTTTAAATACCCATATTTTAAGAAAAAAAGAGGAATGTCTACTAGGTTCAGTAAGATACCCTTGTCTTTTTATATATACCTCTTACCATTTTGCTATTAAGAGACAAACATTGCTATTCTGATTAGTTGACTGACATTGGAATATAGATTCATCAGAGTATGAATCACCGCACTCCAATAACTACCCCAATAAATTATAGCTCATTTTTTCTTGTACCTAGACGTTCAAGTTATTTTCTGAACCGATTACGTCTTTAAATGATGGAGGTATTGGTGATTCGTGTCCTAAAGCGAAGACATCACCTGATACGGAGTTTGCTACATACATGTTATGGTTGGTTGGCCGGATTGTAAGCAATTTTCTGTGGATCATCTTCCACCGATATGATATTCATAACGGTATTGGTGTCAGAATCAATCACAGAGAGACATTATTCTGAAGCTGCAAATTCAGCTCCTTCCAACAACCTATCAAATAAAGTTGCAAGGAGAATCCTGGATTCACTGTTAGAATATGTAGTACCCACAGCTTTTCAGTTTAATCTAATCTTCATATATTCTCCTCGGCACTAATGAGCATGTTCGGGAGGATTATTATCATAAATTTGTAACGTCCCTGTACCATTATTATATTCATAAAACGATGCAACCGGTCCAGGATAAACCTTATTGTTTACAGTTATTGGTATATATTTGCTAATTCCTTGATATAATTGACCATTATTTTCTTTTGTAATGTTATCCACACTGAAAACTCGACTTATTTCTTCAATGCTTTGTGAATTATTTTTTTGCATATCAGACATTCTAAATGAGAATGATGGAAAAATGCTAATATTTGAAATTATCACTTGATTATTTTCTGAGTTGATCAATGGATGTTGGTCTATCCTTTGACTTCCATTTTCATTCACTAGAATCGTAACACTTTTGTCTGTAGGATTATATCGCTCTCCAGTAGAACTATAACCACCAGGATCCTTGATTGTTTGCATGGTAATAGATAGGTAAGATTTGATTACCTTATTTCCATCGGATATTTGAGTTTCAGGTTCAACCGAAGATATTGTCGTGTTTCGCTGTTGCGAATATGATTTGTGAATAATGGGGACGCCATTATACATCACACAAACAATTGCTAGTAATATTGATACGGCACAAATACATAACCCACTATTAATAGTTCTATCCATTGTTAATATGATGATTACCAAGTAAAATACTTTAAAGATCTTCTATTTATACGATGATATCAAATACATTAGAAATCATAACCTATCATAATAGAAGTGGTTTTCGACACCTGCTATGTGCGATGCAACTAAAGTTTATTTTTCAATTATGATCTTGTACTTTTTCTTTATCTTATTGAATTGACTCATATGAATTTCCTCATGATTTCCGCATAACCCACTTAGAAATGCAACTAACATAGGGGACTAGACCTGGACTACAAGTCAAAATCCCAATGTTAAATTGAAAAGTAAATTAATAATAGTTTTGGTGTCTTGGATTATTGTTTTTGGCCCACTATGCATATAGCTTCATTATCTAGAACAATGGAATCTGTATCATTTTTGACATATTTTTTTGCTGCTTCTGTAACTGCTTTCCATATCTGCACTTTGCGATCTAAAGTTTGATCGGATAACATTGCAAGAACTGGAGCGGCTATGTCTTTAGTAAAATTTGTGTATTCTTCAGCAGAATCAAACTCAAAAGATACATTAATCCGTTCAATATTGAGATCTTTGAATCCACATCTGATAAAAGAATTCTTAAGAATATTTTCATCAGCTAGACTGTATGGTCCAGGTGTTTCATGAGAAGGTGATGATGGAATATTAAGTTCATTTCTTACAGTATCCATAGCCAACGCAAGTTGAGGAACTTTCTCTGATGTTGCCCAAACACTGGCAGCAAAACGTCCGCCGTTATCCAATGATTTATAGATATTAGATAATCCTGCATCAAGATCATCTAAAAACATCAATCCCAATCTACATAATGCCGCGTCAAAATTTTTTTCAGGTAAGGCGATCGTTGCTGCATCACCTTCTTTAAAGTCAATTATCTCTTCCAAGTGCTCTGCGATGGCTCTCTGTCTTGCAATTGACAACATTTGTAATGATATGTCTGTAGCCAACACATGACCACTGGTGCCCACACATTTTGCTACAGTAATTGCGGGTTCTCCTATACCAGTTGCTATATCAAGAACTTTTGAAGCTGGTTTTATTTTTGCCATATCTATTAGTCTGTCACTCATTTTGTAAGCCCCATTTTCAAATGTCCTATGCCACCTTTGCCACCCTGCAGCTACACTTTCCCAATCTTGACGTTGATCTCGTCTCAAATGTCCCGCATCTGAATTAGGCATATTACCTTAACTAACGTTTACACTATTATTTCTTAACTGTAATGATCTTTAACGATCAAACTGATCTCTAAAAAATAATAAAAAGCTGCACCTGACCCGCCTTTGCATAAATTCTAATCTATGATTTGTAGACCATTGAATTATTCTATCTACTATTTAGATATGTAGATATGCTCATGATTTTCACCGAACATGCCTGGATATATACAATAAACATCAATTTGGACTATATGTATTGCAGATATCTTACTCATCCCCATTTCAAGATTTTGTATACTCCTTAAGATCAAAGGAGGTTGAACGACAGTAGCCGGTGTTGCTTTCACGGTTTCTAAATTTCATAAGAGAAAGGGGCGAAATTGAAACATTCCTCTAATTTTCTTATGAAATATCCTACTAGATCCTGATATTGTATTGACAACAGGAGGTGACCGATTTTTATCTCCGCATTTGTTTTATAGGGCAAGAGAAAACGAGATAGGGTTCCTATTATTAATTAACATAAATAGAGAACTAGATTAAGATTTTTTGAAAAACAGGCACAGAGATCTACAATAGGAAAATGTTTTAGCAGGTCATGTTTTATGATGCAAAAAAAAGAGTACTATACACTGGAAACTTACAACATTTGAAATATCCAAATCCTTCTCTGATTGGCTGAAGCCAGAGATAGAAGAAATCGTCTTTGAATCAAAACCTGGAGCTGAATTTGATTTTGTTTCAATTTATCCAAATACCATGTTAAAGGAAAACAGATTATCTGACACTATTAACTGTGATTGTTGCGGGCTGGAATCATATAATATGGTCTCAGAATTGGAACACATGTATCACTCCTAAACAAAAAGAATGGGCATGGTGTCTCTATTTTTAAGGACGATTTTAGAAAGAAGACTGAAGTATGACAAAAGAAAATAAATAAAAATTTCTAATTGATTTATTAATTGCATACATGACTTTATATACCTATATTAGTAATAAGTGCTGTATGAGTAGGATTATTAATTTAAATACTTCGTCTTTAGTTATAGTTGCAATATCATTCATTTTACTTTTAGGTCCAACATCAATGACCATGAATGTATTTGCTACAACCAATGCAGCTAATCAAGGCATAGGCCAATCACAAAAAGCAATCCAACTCGGTGTTTGTGTATCGGGTAACGGCACCCTCTTTTCGTGTAATAATTCAAATTCACAAAACCAGGCAAATAGTGGAAACAACGCAGCTGCTCAACAAGGTGGCAGTGGTAGTGGTGGCAATTCAGCCAATCAAGGAATAGGCCAATCACAAACCTCCAACCAAGGTAGTGGCGTAGCATCTGGTGGCAACACTGCTGGATCTGGAAACAACGCAAACACACAAAACCAAACCAACACTGGAAACAACGCAGCTGCTCAAAGTGGTGGCAGTGGTAGTGGTGGTAACTCCGCAAACCAGGGAATAGGCCAATCACAAACCTCCAACCAAGGTAGTGGCGTAGTATCTGGTGGCAACACAACTGATTCTGGAAACAACGCAAACACACAAACTCAAAATAATACGGGTAGTAACGCTGTAGGACAACAAGGTGGCAGTGGTAGTGGTGGCAATTCAGCCAATCAAGGCATAGGCCAATCCCAATCCTCTAACCAAAACGCACAATGTGTTGGTGGCGGAAATACCGCAAATTCATGTAATAACACAAGCACTCAAAACCAAGCAAATAGTGGAAACAACGCAGCTGCTCAACAAGGTGGCAGCGGTAGTGGTGGCAATTCAGCCAATCAAGGCATAGGCCAATCCCAATCCTCTAACCAAAACGCACAATGTGTT
>WHSX01000103.1:0-5213 GCA_009379865.1 Candidatus Nitrosocosmicus sp. | reverse complement strand
TAGTATCTTGTGACAATGAAAATTTCCAAAAACAAGTAAATAGTGGAAACAACGCATTAGCACAACAAGGTGGTACTGGTAGTGGTGGTAACTCTGCTAATCAAGGAATAGCACAATCCCAAGCCTCCAACCAAGGTAGTGGCGCAGCATCTGGTGGCGACACAACTGATTCTGCAACCAACGCAAACACACAAAGTCAAGACAACAGTGGAAGCAATGCAGCAGCACAACAAGGCGGTAGCGATGATGGCAGTGATGAGGAAGGAAGTTCATCTGACTGAGGCATAAGCCAATCACAAACCTCCAACCAAGGTAGTAGAGTAGCATCTGGTGGCAACACAACTGATTCTGAATACAACTTTATGATGTTGGTGACCCACATTCATACATCCATTTTTCCAATACTTTTGTTTCTTTAAGGAAAGAATTACCGAAGTTGATTTCTGGATATTTGACAAAGTAGCTGTTGACCTTCCTTTCAGTATATTTCAAATATATGTATTAATGATGTCTAAATCAGAAGAATTGCCTAATGAAGAAAAATTCTTATCTTAAACAGGTGTCTCAAAATATACATTGAGGGAAAATGGTGGAGTTACTCCCTCAACTGCCAAAAAATATGTGGTTAGCCCAGGATTTCTATTCGGAAGGGGTATTCTTATCCAGAATGGGTGTCTCAAAACGTTCGCTTAAGGATACTCCTAACAAACTACGAGATCCGTACGAATTGTATTGTCTACAAATCTCATCCTTATTTGCTTCTCACAATTTCTATATTTTAGATAAACTAAGTGATAGTAATTTCATCGTACAAACTTGATTTGAAAACTCTATCCTTGTGAATATTCTGGTGATTTACCAAATCCATATTTTACATGGAACAAATCCATCGAATATCCTTGGCATATGGGATTTTTTAAACTCAAATAACTGCTTACCGGATTTTGTAATGAGATTGTAACAAAAAGTATCTCTGATGTAAGGCTTCTTTCCTTTTTGAAATATAACCCTCCGAGCAAAATTCATTTATGAATAATAAAGGATGCCAACTCTTCTAAATCATGGTTGATAAAATGCCGAACCCGCATACCATAAGGAACTTTATCACACCGAATCCGCTCCCTATGATTGATATACTTGAAGGACAGATAATAGTGACAAATATTGGTAAAATAGATTAGAAAGGTCATTTTAAATGAATGATTTTATGCTATAAGAGGCTTGTAGAAGACCTTTCAAATTATCCTCTCTTAGTATGGGTTTACCATATGTCATAAAAACCACAATAGCCATGTCTAGAATCTTTTTTTGTAACCAATACTCTATTTTTATAAGATTGACAAGGAATCTTAGGATATATGTCAAGATTTATTATAAAAGGTTTATCGCAATATAGAAGCGAATCTAATATCTTGGCATTTTAAGGCACAAATCGATCTGCATCTTTTAAAAGGATTATAATTAAAACTGATTGATTAAAAGGACTCAACTTAAGCGTTTATCGCCTCCTCTTGTTATGCATATTTACAAATAGATTGAGCCATCGTTTGCCATGAATTAGTTTATACTTTCCTTTACTGCATGGAAAATAATCGTCAAAGCATCAGTTCTATCTTTAATATGTTGCAAGCTTCTTTCAATCAGACTTCTCTAAGGGAGAATGAATACGATACTTTGGTTTTAGGAATCTACATGATTGAGGATCCCAATCTCCACCGGCAGTAGAAACTGCGTGCTTTCCATTGTCATTTTTCTAACGATGTATCTACTGTAAGTGTATTAGATATCTTTTCTGAACCTTGGGTATTAGTCAAATAAACATCCGCTTTGACTTTTTGTATAGTTTTATCTGTAAAAGAAGTTGCAAATTGAATGATGCCTGATTGAGCAACTATGTATCCTTTTTGTATAGATGATGTTTTTAAAGGAGTTCCGTCAGATAAAGACACTTTCATAGTGCCTTTCATAGGAGTGTTTACCGATGATGGGTCATTTGTTTGATAATCAACAAGAATCTTTAGCTGATTAGAATTACCATATGTTAGGGGGGCAAACTTTGCAGAGTTTAGTTGGATTGTTATCTTGTCCTGTGAAGTTGGAATATCATCATGTTGGGGGGCTTGTGCATATACATTTTTAATAATTCCAAAATTCTCACCATTTATGACAACGGATAGCGAAATTATCAATGTAATTGTAATAGTGATGATAGCAATTTTTGGGTTAGTAGTGAATATAAGCCGTTTACAATTTTTGTCTGTGGTATTTATGGTTCTCATTAATAAGTTTGATATACATTCTGCATTTACAGACATTAACTTGAGATTAATACTATATTATATAACTAATAATGCAAATATTTAATTAAAGATAGTTAGAATAAAAAGAGGGCATCTTTTATTCTTTCATTTTCTTCTCTTAGAGTATTATGGTTTTAAGATATTCAATAATCTATCAATCAATTGCATTAATTTGTATTTGTATTCCTTATGTAGATCATTCCTAAGATCACCTACTAATCCTTTGATAAAATCACGCATTGATCAAAATAGTGTAAATAGCATTTTCTTTTATTTTACTATTATTTCTCCTACCATTGAAGGATGATAAATACAATAGTATAGGTATTCGCCAGAATCATCAAATGTAACGCTAAAATATTGATTAGGTATTATTGCGTTTGAATCAAAGGCTTCTCCTGCATCCTTATCATTATCTTGCCCAGAAGTTACGGTGTGTGAAATAGTGTCTCCGTTGTACCATGTTATTGTTTGACCGGTTTCTATTGTGATGGGATTTGGAGAATAAGATCTATCACCATTTAATCCAACTATGACTGCTGGAATAGAATTGGTATTCTGTGAATCAGATTGCTCATTATTCTCCGACTGGTCTAGTTCTTGATCATTACTAGCGTTAGCTATAGAAACAGTGTTATTATTAGTTGTTGTACTAGCCGAGGAAGGCAAGATTCTAAATAAAGATCCAGTATAGCTTAACACATACAAATAGCCGTCCGGTCCAACTTCAATATCGGTTATGCCACCAAAACCTTGACCAAACACTATAGGTTGATTTTCTTTGGGATCATTAACTTCCCTATCTGCAAGCGGTGCTGTATTTTCTAAATATCCATTATCAGAGGATAAATCATCTCGTGCTTGATTAAGAATAAATCGATATAAAAGACCGTTATTTATGTCGCCAACAAACATGTTGTTTTGATATTCTTTACCTAGTTTGTCAGAATCTAAGAATTTTAATGCGGTAATTCCCATGGGAGTAATCCAAGACAATTTGGGTTCAAAATATGATGCTTTTCCAAAATATACTAGGTCATCTGGGGTTGCTCCAGTGGCTAGCAAATCATCGCTAGAAAGACCTTGAATTAAGGACCAGCCACTGTTAAAGCCAGGATATACTAAGTTGATTTCATCACCAGCTGTAGGTCCATTTTCTGTATCCCATAAGTTCCCTGTTACCGGATCAAAATCCATACCAAAACTGTTTCTAATGCCCATAGCATAATACAAATTAAGAGGAGATCCATCACCGAATATGGTATCGCCTTTTACAATATCGCCATCCTGAGTAACTCTAAGTACGCCACCAAGTCCATTAGGCTCTGGACCATTTTCATTATTCTGTGCTTGGGTCCTATGCCCTCCCACTTCTCCTATTACATAGTAGACGTTATTATCTGGACCTATTCGGATTTTACCTCCATTGTGCTCCCCTCTACCATTATCTGGAATTGCAGGAAGATCTAGCAACAGGGTAGGATTTTCCAACTGCCCGTCAATATAGTCATAGCGATATAATCTGTTGCCCAATGGGTCGACATTGTCTTCAAAATCGCTACCATCTACATCGTTGCCTGATTCAGTGTAAGATAAGAAAACATAGATTTTTCCATCTGGTTGTTTTGCTAAGGCAATGCCTAATAGACCTCTTTCAATGCTATTGGCAACGGCTACATCAAGCGCGGGCGTATCCTGTATCTGACCATCTATAACATGCATTACCTTTCCAGTCTCTTTTTCCGTGACCAGTATATCGTTAGGTCCTAAAAATGCCATACTTGTAGGTATGTCTAATCCATCGGTTACCTTTTCCACCACGACATTGTTATCTTTTACATTGGGTCCGTTAGGTGATAAAGGAGCTTTTGCATATGCTCCATATGATAAATTAATTGTAGAATGATTTGAATAAAATAATAAAAACATACAAAAAGCAGATAAAACAAATAATTTATTACTTGTTTTTTTTACCAATAATTATTTGTTGTAAAATAGGGTATTATAGATTATTTACAAATCTACTAGTAGAAGCAGAAATCAGTTAACAACTGTTAGTTTCTGTTTGGTTTAATCCAGAATACCCTTGTTATCAATCTCGAAATAAAAAATAGTAAAGCAATAGGTGATTAAATTAAAGCTTGCTTCGTATAACTTGAAATATTCTTTTTCGTGCTAATATGCCAACAGAAATGGATATAAACAGTACCCACAGACTTACCATCGTAGATCCTGAATACTCTATCATTTTCTAGATAGTATGCTAGTATAATTATATGTTTTATCTTTTACTGTAGAGTCATTCATATTAAAACAAAGTATTATTTTATTTTTTAACATCTTATTATTGCAGTACTTGTTTGATAATTATTAATAACCTGATCCTCCATTTGCAATTTTTTCCACGTAAAGATTATTAAGATCTATAAAATATATTTCCTTGATTCCGTCATATAATATAAATGAATTATTTACCAAATAAAATATATATTTTCTCACCCCTAATTCAGAGGTTGGTATTACTGTTTGTACCCTAGAATCGATTTCGGATAATGGTAATCCAGCCATGCATGCAGCAATATCTGTTCTGTAATCAATACTCTGAGATAAATGGGGTTGACATTTTTGTTGCTGCATTCTAGACGCAATTCAATATCCGATGTATAATTATCCTACCTGCTCAATTTTGTTATTTGAAATTGCGTTACTGCCCAATGAATCATCACTTTCTTCAATCCCTTCTGTCGCGTTCAATAAGGTATTATTATAGACTTTATTTTCAATAGAGTTATGGAAAATATAGATTCCTTGACTCTCGCAGTTACGTATCTTATTATTGTAAACCTCATTATTAAGTGATTGAGATAAAAATATGCACTTCTCCTCATCATGCACATCGTTGTTTCTTGCAAT
>WHSX01000102.1 GCA_009379865.1 Candidatus Nitrosocosmicus sp. | reverse complement strand
GTTGTCATATTCATTTACAAAAGATCATGTATATTTGGATGAGCGCGTTATATGTCTTTAATGCTTAATTTTTCTAAAATCTTGATATGATTTTGGTCATCTATACAAATAGGTTTTATATACGTCCTTCCTATTTTCTCGTATATCCATGGCTTCAGGTAGATATGATGAAAAATCATTACCTCATCATGGTCTTCATCTGCGTAAGAATACGCAGTTATTATATGGTGCTGAAAATGCGGTAGGAAAAGGCGTAGAATTTATGAAAAATGTTAGACATAGGATGGATATTACATTTGATCATAGAGCTCCTTCAATAGTAATTGAAATCCCACAATACTACAATGGCTACAAGGGTATTCTAAAAAGGGGCGGAAAAATTAGATGTATAACCGAAATAACAAAAGAGAATCTACAATATTGCGAGGAACTAGTGAACACTGTTACTGAATTAAGACATATGGATGGTCTTAAAGGAGGGATTGCTATAAATGAAAATGAGTACATGGCTACTACAGTCCTTCAAGAAGCACAACCATTAACTGAGGTAATCTATAGCAATGTAGACGAAGTTGTTGCTCAGGGGCAGTTTATTTTTGATACTTTATGGAAAAATGCAACAGTTGCCCAAAAGAAGATCAAAGAATTAAAAGAAGGGATCAAATCTTTTGAAACAAAATTAATCACAGAATCTAGTGATTCATTAATAGAAACTGAGTTTGGGCGAGTAGTACGGAATTCATCTGAAATTAATATTTGTACATCTATTGACGGTTTAAGGATTAACAAAAATTATCTTATAGAATCAATAACAAATGTATTAACAAATGAGCGAGTAAATACACATAAACGAATAAGAATTCTTGTTGAGATCACTAGAGACAATCTAGAGATAGTTAAAGAATTACTAGATTTAGGAATACAAATTAGACATATAAAAGATATGTCTTCTATCGATTACACTGTCACGAGTTCGGATCTTATCATAGCCGTTAAGAGAACAGAAAAAAACGATCCTAGCGACAGTATTCTGCATAGTAATGACCCATCATACATAGATCATTTCGTAAATGTATTTGAAGAGCTGTGGAAAAGTAGCAAGGATCCAGAAAGAGTCATAAAATCACTAGAAGAGGAGACTGAATTATCTTTTATAGAAACCATCGATGATCCTGAGGAGTCAGTAAAATTGGTTAGTACTTTGATATCATCCGCTAAATATGAGATTTTGGCTATTCTTCCTAATTTTAATTCATTTGTAAGACAGGTCGAATTGGGAATGATGGAGTTTATGAAGAATATCTCTCTATCAAAAAAGAATATAAATATCAGAATCCTTATCGTAGAGGAAACTGATAATGAAATACAGAACAAGATTTTGACAATATTTAACAAGTTTAATGGAGAGATTCCTGGCAGTTCTAACTCTGAGATCCCACTGGAATTTCAATTCAAGGGTAGTGGGAATTTCAAATTGAAAATTCTAAACAGCAGGCTATTTACTGAGATAGGATTCTTAATTGTTGATAAGAATAAATCATTGATAATCGAATCAAAAAACATACCTTCAATTGATATGATCGAGTCTATTGGACTTTCATCCTATTCAAATAGTCACAGGATTTCTAAATCATATGCGTCTATATTTGAAGCTCTTTGGAATCAAGCCGAACTATACGATAAATTAAAAGTACAAGACAGACTACAAAAAGAATTTATTAATATTGCTGCCCATGAACTTAGAAATCCGGTGCAATCATTGTTGGGATATTCTGATATCTTGATGAATACCACGGGAAATATCGAAAGCTATAGTAACTTTATAGTTACTATAAATCAGAACACAAAGAGGCTTGCACGGTTAATTGATAAAGTATTGGATGTTACCCAACTAGAAAATGAATTATTGATATTGAATAAAGAAAATTTTAGTTTAGAGAAACTTGTAATAGAAATTGTAAGAGAATACAATAATAATATACATCTATTAAATAAAAATCAGTTAGAAATCAGATACGATTCCCAACTCAATGATTGCAATAATACCAATACTGAAAGCAGGAGAAATTTTGGATATGTATTTGCGGATAGAACACGAATTATCCAAGTTATCGTGAACATCTTAGAAAATGCAGTTGAATTTACAGATAGAGGGACAATCACTCTGCGGTTAAATGAGAACATGACAACCCGTGAGATTCTATTGACTATTAGTGATTCGGGGCGCGGGATAGATCTAGAAATTCTACCTAATCTATTTACCAAGTTCGTATCAAAATCACACAAAGGAACCGGATTGGGATTGTACATTTCAAAAAAAATAATCGAGACACATGGAGGAAAGATATGGGCTGAAAATTGTTACGATGGAAATAACAAGATTGAAGGTTCAAAGTTTACACTGACCTTACCATCAAAAGACAACTAAGAACTTCATAATTGCATTATTATCAGGAAATTATGGTTAACTAACAAGAAAATCTGTTCCTATCGAACTTTACTGAAGCCTAATCTTGGAAATTTCGCCAAGGAATCAAATGAATTAACACAAAGCGTAGGACGATATTTTTTTTATCTATTGTTGTTTGAATAAGTCTACTATAAAAGAAGAGAGCGGGCTAAACTTTGGTTGGAATAGAATAACAAGACCCTTTAAAAATGAGATTTGTTCTATAACTGTCTAGGTCAGATCATTCCTTAGTATTATACGATATCTTGCTTTTCCTGCCTCTAGATGTTCAAGGGCTTCATTAACTTTGGATAATGGATATTCCTCAACAAGTGACCCAATCTTATGTCGTGTACAAAAATCGAGCATGCTCAAGATAACCGCAGGACCTCCAGTAGGAGAGGCACCTATTGATCTTTCATGAGAAATCAGAGGAGACACCGTGGCCTTTACCTGGGGGACGGCTCCAACTATGTGCAGTTTTCCTCCTGGGGCAAGAGTATTGATATAAGCGTCCCAATCTATCTCAACATTTGCTGTTACAAGAATCATCTTAAATTTATTTGCTAAAGAGTTCAGATTATCCATATTATTTGAATTTACGAAGTGATGTGCCCCAAATTTCCTAGCTTCTTTCTCTTTTTTAGGATTAGTTGAAAAAGCCGTAACTTCACATCCCCATGCATTGAGAAAAAGGAGCGCCATATGGCCAAGCCCTCCTATTCCTACCACTGCGACATGATCTGTAGCCTTGATCCCATTTTGAATGATTGGACCAAATACTGTGATACCGCCACAAAAGAGTGGACCAGCTGTTTTGATGTCTAGGTTATCTGGGAGTGGAAAAGCCCATAAGGCTTGACAACGGACCTTGTTTCCAAATCCGCCATGTCTACCCACAATTACATCTTCTCCAGTTAAACATCGGTTATGATAACCACTCAAACATTGTTCACATGTCTGACATGAACGAGATCTCCATCCAACTCCAACTCGTTGACCTGTTTTTAGATGATTTACCATTTTTCCAACGGATGAAATTTTTCCAACGATTTCATGTCCTGGGACAAATGGATATTTTGTGATCCCCCATTCATTTTTGAGCATGTGTAAATCACTATGACAGATTCCACAATATTCAATATCTATGTCGACTTCATCAGGTTTGAGTGGTCCTAGCTCATATTCAAAAGGCTTTAATTTTGATCCCAATTCAGTTGCAGCAAAGGCTTGGACTTTCATGATACTAGTTCGTATGTATTGTATAAATAAATAATCGTTTGTCTATTTGAAACCGACCTTACATCATTATAAAAAACAAAATTTTGGAAACTACTTGGTATGATGATATGTCCGTCTAAATACCGACCTAATGTCATATACCATATCTTAATAATCATGAAAGTCTAAATTTGATAATTCATTGAAATCTTAGAATCTATAGTGAAAAATAAAGGTGACATTATTATATATTTAGATATGTTATCTACGACTGAAAAAAAAATTTCTGGTATGAAGACTGTAGGAATTTTGATATTTAAAGACGTAGAAGTTTTAGATGTTGCTGGTCCATTTGAAGTTTTTTCGATGACGCGTCTTGATGAAAACAAAAGATATGAAACCCCCTCACCATTTCGAGTTGTGTTGTTATCGGAAACAAAAACACCTGTCATTGCAATCGGAGGATTAAAGCTATTTCCAGATTTTACTTTTGATGATTGTCCAAATTTAGATTTATTCATCATACCGGGCGGATGGGGCACACGTAGAGAGGTAAATAACCTTGTATTACTCCAAAAGATATCAAGACTATCTAAAAAATCCACTTTGACCGCATCAGTATGTACGGGTTCGAGTCTAATTGGAAGGGCGGGACTTTTGGATGGAAAAAAGGCTACTACTCATTGGAGAACATTTGATTTTCTACGTGACTCTGCACCCAAAGCACAAATACAAAAAGATGTGATTTTTACAATCGATGGAACTATATTTACTTCTGCAGGTGTTGCTTCAGGCATAAGACTATCTTTACACCTTGTAAGTCATTTTTTTGGGGCACAGGTTGGCAAAGAGACTGCGCGGTTCCTTGAATTTCCATATCCTGAGTAGTCTAGAGAGAAAAGGATCATCAAAAAATATCCTAAGGAATATCACCGAGGAGGAAGGGGAGTTTCTGGGTTTTCTAGAGGGGAGCACTCATATAATCATGATCAATTTTTCAACAATCCCAAGCCGTTTTGCTATCTAAAATTATATGAATGATTTTCATTTAACTATCAAGTTCCGGAATTTCTAACACCGTATTTTTTCTATATTATCTTAAAGGGGTGAAGCAAAGGATCAAAAAATATCATGATTAAATAGCAAATCATCCAAATATGGATAGGAAAATGGAGAGTTCTTGGAGGAAAAGGGATGCTGGTATAACAATAAGAATAATTATTTGCTTAAGTATATTGGCCTTTTTATACATTGTTTTTATCACGGTTTTGGCTTATTTTGGCCTGGGCTTTTTTCCAATAGTAATAATTTCAGCAGGTTTTATTTTGGGTCAGTGGTTTTTTTCAGATAAAATAGTTCTATGGAGTACTGGAGCAAAAATAGTTACCAAGGAACAATATGGAAGTTTGCACTCTATGGTGGAAAATATAGCATCTAGCAATAATATGCCCAAGCCCAAGATTGCTGTCGTAAACAACCGAATTCCTAATGCGTTTGCCACAGGCAAAGGTCATCGCAGTTCTGTGGTTGCTGTTACAACAGGATTATTAGAAATATTAGATCAGGATGAGTTAGAGGGAGTTTTAGCACACGAATTAACACACATAAAAAATCGGGATGTAATGGTAATAACACTCGCTAGTTTGTTTTCAACCATAGCATGGCAAATGATGCAATTCGGATTTTTTGGAGGAATATATGGTGCAGGAAGGGATCGAAATAATGGAAACTCTATAATAATCATAATTGTTGTTTCATTGGTAACTTGGATAGTAAGTTTTCTAATAATTAGGGCCATCTCGCGTTATAGAGAATATTCTGCAGATAGGGGCGCTGCCCAAATGACCAGAAAGCCTGTCAGCCTGGCAAACGCGTTACTTAAAATTAGTGGAACTATGCATAAGGTGCCACCAAAGGAATTAAAACACATGGAGGGCTACAATGCCTTTTTCATAATCCCCGCAATTTCAGGTGATACTCTTACGCAACTCTTTTCAACTCATCCACCAATCGAAAAGAGAGTTCAGAAATTATTAGACCTGGAGTCATCTATGCGTCGATATTAATACTCATCAAAGGGAGATATTAAACTAAAGATGATATCGAGTTTGTACCGGTCTTTAATAAATTCATTTGACTCTATTAGTCATGGGAACTGGACTCGGAATGACTGTGATTGATAAATGATTGATGGATATGGTTATCTTCTAATTTAGATCCAAACATAAAGGAAATTTCATTACACAAATTTGTTTGTGTTTAATTGAGTTCAAAAAATTGAAACTATCAGTCGGGTGAAAATCAGATTGGTCAATATCTATTTTGAATGGTTTTTGCAAAATAGAAAAGACCACAATTCATCCTCTATTTTAACTAGATATATTCAGAATAATATTACCCAAATTTTAAACCGAAAAGAATCATTCAGGTTAAAATGACGTTTAATGAAATTATCAATGAACAAATAATTATGTATATCCTCGGGGCTCATTCTTCACAATGGACCTAGTCGGAGATTTCTTGGGTAGATATGCCTTAAATCTTCTACTTATCAAAAATAGACCATGTTAGTTCACCGGTACAGTGCACCCTGCACACACATCACGACTTTTTTTTAAAAAAGTTTCCGTATTGTGATGTATTGTCTAAATATAGTTCATTCATGATTATTTGAACTAACTTTTCTGATATTACTGTCCCTATCCGGGTTATCCATTATACTAAATTATTCCTATAGTTGTTAAGATGGTGAAAAGAATTTCTGTATTTATCACATGGCAAAGGTTAAGTTCGAAACATTGGATATATTGTTATATTTATGATTGATCTAAAGGACAAATTCAGTTATTTTAGATTCAGTAGACAAAATCTTATTAAAGATAGATATAGTAACATGACTACTCAGGATCAGGCACTTCAATTCTTTTCAAATATATACGGTTTAGACGGTATGAAAGAAAACTTATTTAGGGCGCTAATATCTGAGGAACAAATTAATATATTATTGGTGGGCCCTCCGGCAACGTCTAAGACACTGGTCATGTCAACCATACAAGAAAAATGTAATGACGTTTTCTATTATGATGCATCCAACACAACCAGCGCTGGTCTAATCGAGGAATTGTTTTATAATAGAAATGCCAAGTTGATTATTATAGATGAAATAGACAAATTAAAGAGGAATGATTTAAGTTCACTACTAGGTTTATTAAACAATGGGAAGATTGTAAAAAAGTTAAAAGAAATTAAATATGATTTTAGAATTGAAAATGTTAAGATTTTTGCAACATCAAATAGTATAGTGATTTTGCCAAAACCCGTAAGATCTAGATTTCAAGAATACTATTTGAGAGAGTATAGTGATGATGATTTCATCCAAGTAGTAAAATTTTGTTTGATCAAGAAATTACCTGAGGAGATTTGTGAGGCAATAGGTTTGATGTTGATTTCAGTTGAACGAAAGGATGTCAGAGCGGCAATCGGTATTAGTAATTTATTAAAAACGAACGATACTAAGGAAGATGTTTTAAGGGTTTTTGAAAACTGGACGGATCATAAGATGGAAGGATGTGGGGATTATGATTAAAACCATCTGATATTCGTCTGATATATAAGAAGTCTTAGCTAATACTTGGTCGAATCATATCTTGAATTTAGTTAACTTAATGATAGAGATTTTGATTATTAATTACTGCTTTAAATTACCGAGATCACGGTATATCGATTTAGATAGAACTTGACAAATTCTTTACAATCTACATAAATTGATGCGGATTGCTGTTCTTGTACAATATACCATTAAGTTACTTTATTGATTTTGCTTTCGTATTCTACTATTTAGAGCGGTTTCCCTTTTCCAAAACCCAGATAGGGTTTGCCCCATAGAAAATGGGTTGAAGGTCATGACCAAAATACCTTTTAAACCAGATCTAATATTCTATTAAGATTACGGTTTATCCGGTCAAGCGATATCAGTATTACAAATAAGGATGAAGGGTTCTTTTATCAAATTCAGTGGGTCATGATTCTACTTTTCTAAACTTGTTTGCCACGTTCTTATACATGTCAACTTCCTGTTTTGACAATGGTCTTATTTTTTTCATGGCATCATCGAAATGCTTCATATTTATTTTCAAATCCTTTGCTTGTTTTTCTGCCTCCTTGGAATCTGGATATTTTGTTATATGTTGTCTTAATGCCAACATGACTGCTGCAGAGGATAATGAAGCGATATCAGCTCCCGTATATCCATCAGTTTTATCAGCTAAATCTTCGAAATTGACATCTTCAGCCAACGGCTTCTTTTTTGTATGAATTTTGATAATTTGAAGTCTGGATTCCCGATCGGGTGGAGGTACATAAAGAATTCTATCAAATCTCCCTGGCCTCAATAATGCTGGGTCGATTATGTCGGGTCTATTGGTGGCTCCAATTACTACTACATTCGTTAGTATTTCAAGGCCATCCATCTCGGTTAGAAATTGACTGATTACTCTCTCTGTTACATGAGAATCTCCATGATCACCGCCTCTAGTTGGAGCTATGGCATCCAGTTCATCAAAGAAAATTATACATGGAGCAGCTTGTCTAGCTTTCCTGAATACCTCTCTTACTCCTTTTTCTGATTCTCCTACCCACTTACTAAGCAGTTCTGGTCCCTTAATACTTATGAAATTTGCTTCACTTTCATTTGCTGCTGCTTTTGCCATTAATGTTTTACCAGTGCCTGGTGGACCGTATAACAAAATTCCTTTTGGAGGGGTGGCATCTGCATAGGTAAAAATTCCCAAATATTTTAATGGCCATTCTACAGCTTCTTGAAGCTCCTGTTTTATGGTGGAAAGTCCACCTATGTCATCCCATTTTATATCAGGTACTTCTACAAACACCTCTCTCATGGCTGAGGGTTCTGTTTCCTTAATTACATCCATAAAATCCTGCATTCTAACTATAATCTTTCTTAAAGTATCAACGGGTATGCTTTCGCTAGAGAGATTCATATCGGGTAGAACCCTTCTAAGGGCCCGCATGGCTGCCTCTTTAGCAAGTGCCTGCAAATCAGCTCCAACAAAACCATGAGAAATATCAGCTAGTCTTTGCAAATCAACATCCTTATCTAGCGGCATTCCCCTTGAGTGTATTTGCAATACCTCCAACCGCCCATCCCTGTTGGGAACTCCAATTTCGATTTCCCTATCAAAACGACCTGGTCTTCTTAATGCAGGATCAATGGAATCTACTCTATTTGTAGCAGCTATTACCACTACTTTACCCCTTGATTTCATCCCATCCATTAAAGATAACAATTGAGCCACAATCCGCCTTTCAACTTCTCCGCTAACTTCCTCCCGTTTTGGTGCTATTGAGTCAATTTCGTCAATAAATATTATAGAAGGCGCATTCTTTTCCGCCTCTTGAAAAACATTGCGGAGTCTTTCTTCAGATTCACCGTGGTACTTACTCATTATTTCTGGTCCTCCAATTGTAAAGAAATTGGAATTTGTTTCGTTTGCTATGGCTTTTGCCAATAATGTTTTCCCTGTTCCTGGTGGACCGTGTAATAACACTCCCTTTGGTGCTTCTACACCTAATCTCTTAAACAATTCTGGATGTCTTAGAGGAAGCTCTATCATTTCTCTAACCCTTGCTACCGCATCTCCCAATCCGCCTATATCCTCATAAGTGATTGATGCAGCCGTACCCTCTTGGGAGATCTGAACCGCTTTTGAAGACTCTTCCGAAACTACTATCTCGGTCGTATCATTAATTATGACTGGACCTGATGGGTGTGTAGAGATAACAACAAGATCTATTCTTCTACCCATTACGCTGATAGGGATTGTATCGCCTTTAGTCATCAAAGTTCCATTTAGATATTCTGCGAGATATTCTTCTGCACCCATTATTCGCAGGGGTTCAGTAGGAGCAAATGTTATATCTTTTGCGATTTTTGATTCTACAACTTTGATTTCAACCAAGTCATTGATACCGACATCCAGCCTATTTCGGATAAACCCGTCCATACGGATCAACCCTTTACCTCTGTCACTCTCTTTTGCAGGCCAGCTTAAAACGGTGGTCTTCCTACCAATAGATGTTAATTCTAAGGCATCACCGCTAACAATGTTTAATGCTTCTGCAATATCAGGATCTACGCGAGCTATTTTCCGTCCAACATCTCTTTGTTCTGCTTCAGCTACCTTTAGTGTAGCGGTATTAGATGACTTATTAGTATCGTCAACTTTAGACGCCATGGTTTTGTAAAAA
>WHSX01000101.1 GCA_009379865.1 Candidatus Nitrosocosmicus sp. | reverse complement strand
GTCTATTTGAAAATGATTGCTAAAGCTAAAATGAATTATGACCCAGTCTCAGATAACTAGATCTTACGAGTAAGAACCTATTATAGAATACTAGAGTGACTGTCCTACAAAAAACTTATCCCATTTCCATTTACTATGGTTTGAAAAAAGGTCCGATCAATGTATATTAAGATTAATTATTCCATGTACTTATATATTATTTTATATATTTTTGATAATAAGTGAAATGGAGAGTTGATAAAATAAACAGGTTCCTCAAAGATACTTATTTGAAATATTACAATACCTTTTCCTTAAATAAGAATTTATTAATTTCAGGGATCTCGGGCTTCCTGCTTAGTTTAGTCGTTGCACACATTTCCGCTGAATATTCCATCGATTTTGTGCTAAATTCAGCATTGACAGTAATAACTGGTTTTCTGGCTTACAAGACGATTTTTGCGATCCTCTTTCACCTAGACAACAAACAAAGATATACAAAAAGATTGACTGGAAAATTAAATTTTCAAAAATTTCAGCAAATTCTCATCAAAATGCTATTCGCTAGTTCTATTTTTGATATTGTAAATAACATTACGAGATTCATTCTCATAATTCAGCTCCTACAAATGGAATATTCACCAGTAGAATCGACAACTATCTCTTCTATAATTGCATCCATATTGTCATATGCTGTCATAAATATCATTATAAGATATATTCATGTTTTTGGCTCAAAGAAACAATAGGTTTTTGGCGTTATGGATCTTGATCCGGTATACTAGGATGGTTGGGATATTTGGCATGAAAGCCTTCATTTTTCAGAAACTAGATTAATGAACTTGACAGAGAGGATCATATGAAAGTTAGAAAATATAAATGAGTACATCATAGGATGTAATTTGATTAAGAAAATTCTGTTTTACTTTGAATTTGATTCCGATTACAAAAGTTTACAATGGTAAAGCCAAACCAAATGCAACTCCTACAGCAGCAAGCACAATTAGGATTACACCTATGATGCCAAGACAATTCCTAGAATCCTAGTAATTCTTGCTCCCACGGGTGGTAACATTCCAGCTATTGCGTACAGTATAATTCCTATTATCAAAACAATTATTCCTCCAACTAAACTCATATCCTAATACTTTATAAAAAAGGTTATTAATAACTAGTATAACGTATCTCCAAGCTTATTACTTTTTTGCAGGGTTTGGTTGTACTTGTCATCAGCTTAATGTTTTTGAGATATCTATGTATGTATATTATGATAATATAAAATCTATGTGTGATTTTTTACCATTCCAATATATCGGGAAATGTAGAAAATGTAGCCAAGAATGCAATGAAATTAAAAAGATTGATTGTTTAACCTTTTACTGAGTTATTTAAATTTTTATACATATAGGATTTCAGTGCCAAATAAAAAAGAAAATATGGAAAATCTGCAAAAGAAATTGGGTGAAGTTCTAGGATTAGAACGAGCAGCTCAAAAAGCAGTAGACGAATTGATAGAAATGAAATTATTAAAATCTGAATCCAAAAATGAAGCTAAGGAAATCCAAGGAGAGGCAAGCACTCATGAGGAAAAGATTCAAGAAGTTGCTAGTGTTTATTCTGAAGACAAAAATGTGAGACTGGATGTAGCCAAAGTAGAAGAATCTGCAAAAGAAACAGAGGAAAAAGCAGCTAAAATTATGGAAACATATCTTGGAGAGAAACCCGATACATCAGAAGCATTAGAATTCTTATGTTTGGCAGAAGGAGTGGAGGTAGCACATTATGAAGTGCTCCAAGCCATTTGTTCCAACTTTGATAATAAGAAGGCATTAACTTCGATAAAATCTATACTAAAAGAAGAACAAAGACATCTTTCCCAATGTATTGATATGGCAAAAGCGGCCGTATCCGCATGAATAGTCCTTCCCTCCATTCCTTTAAAATAAAAGCAAAAGTAAGTAAATATTCATGCAACTTTTAATCATGCATACCCCGCTAAATAATTGACTTATCATTTCATTATTGTAAAAAGGGGATTACAAATTTCTCGAGTTTTATGGCAAGCATAGTACGAGACCTATTAGAGGGTATGTCCAAATGAATATGAATCCAAAAGATTTACTGATGATTGATGCCACTATCATTGGTGGATTTCTAATATTACTGACAATTTCATCATTTTCTCCAGCCGAATTTCCCAATCGATCAATGTTTGTAACCATTGCAGTGGCAATTGTGATTATATTTTCCCTTGCTTGCTTCAATTATCTGAATGATAATGACAAGAGGGGAATTCTGCTCTCTAAGATAGGTTTCTTATCCATAATCATATTTATGATGTTCATAGGGATGGTGAATATTATCAACATAATAGATCCTTCAGTATGGTCGGAGGTACCCGGTGCCGCTAAAATAGCTACAAATAATGGGACGATGAGCGGCTAGTCATATAGAAAATATCTGTAAGATGTAAGCATCCCAATTAGTGTAATAGTAAGAGGATCCTTATTATAAGAAGGTTGGACTGCCACCAGGTAATAACATTCTCTTTTTGTGACTACCAGCAAGACAATGCATTAATATTCCATCAAATCTAAGTAGATTGATTCATCATCACCTTATTATGCTAGATTGACTTGAGCAGTTAGTACTATTAATATTAGCAGGTGGTAATCAATATCCATCGAAGGATTAGTTATAGTTTTATTTCCCAAAGGGCCACTATTTAAATTTTTAAATGCTTGGCCTATTTCATCTACGAGGCTTTGTGTATATATGACTTGATTTATAGGCATCATTAATACTAAAAGCAATATTAAGAAGGTGTCACATATTAACATCCGATAATAGGAATTATAACACAGTAAATAGATACTCTTGGCTTATTGTTGTTAACTAATACTTCTAAATAAAAAAGAGATTATTGTCCAAATGGTGCTTGCAATTCAGCTCCACCATATGTACCTGCTGCGTTGGGATCGACATCGTCAACTGGCTCTTCTGTGATGATAAACTGTGTATAAGTATAAGGATTAGCCATAACATCTGAAACCTTCAGACTTTGACCTTGTATTGCACCTAGACTTAACTTGTAGTTAGATCCATCTGCATCGACAAGCCATGCTTCAAAAACTTTATCCTGTTTGGGTGTGGTGGTCATATTGACTGAAATATCTAATGTTTTATTTTTGGCATCGATTGAGAGAGTACCTATTTTTTCGGTACCAAATCCAGGACCTGGATCTTTAGATTTATTAATATCCATAGTCACGGGTTCGGCATTGGCTGATTGTAAACCTAGAGTCATTGAAAGTATTGTTGCAAGCATAATTCCAAATATCGATATACGTATTTTAGACATTGTAAAGATCTATTGTTCAAACTATAAATAGTTCATATAAAGAAAGAACACAAATAATTTTATCTAAAGAATCCAAAAAAAGAATTCCCACATTGGAAATACGATTTGAGGCTTAAGCAAGGTTACCATATAGAATATCAAAAAAAGACCTTGGAAAAATGGATGATATGTAATGTAAAATATCTAAATATCTTTTACTTCTTCCCTTAACTCTCTTCATTCTATTCGGTACTAAGTTCAGTGTTAGGATCTTTTTATTTTGTTTCCTATGGCTTTAGCGCCAGCCTTAATTTTATCTCCTGCTTCATCGAAGCCTTCTTCGACATGATCTGCTGTATCCCGTACATCTTGTTCAACGTCATCTTTTCTGTTGATAGGTTCTTCTGGCATAACAATATTATGTGTAACAAAGTTTTTATTTATCCACAAAAAAAACGATTCTCGAGATTTGTATTTGCTTTTACGTAATCAAATTTATTTATTATGATAAACTTATCTTTATTTTTACAGAGTACTCGGTAATATCAATTTCAGCATCCATCCCCAGAGTTTGGTTGAGTAATGATTTGAAAAATCCTGAAAGAAACTTTGAACCCTTCCCTTCCAATCTATGTCTAATTACAATTATTTTGTACTCATTGGTATTCAATTCATCATACGTTCCAATATATCCATAGGTACATACTATTTTTTCAATATACTCCAGAACACCGTTAAATGTAATATCTTTTTTCCAGAATAGTATAGTATCATTTGGAATGTCTTTGCCCATTTCAAGGCCAAGGTTATATGCATCATCGTCATTTAAACGGCATAATAAAGACTTGAATACTTCACGATTTACAATAAGCATATCCAATTTTGATTGAAATCTCGTAAATTCAGTATATTGTTTAAGGACCGAGTTAATCATAGCATTTACAGATATGCCCATTCGCTCTGCCTCTGCATTTAGAATTTCAGAAAGGGATTTATCAATACGAAAGGATCTGACAGTAGACGATGGGCCACCCATGGTATTACTTGGCGCTCATATCTTAAAACTGTAACTATTTGTAACCATTTGTAATCGAAGTAAGAGAAATGCGATATAGTATACATAGACGTCTTATATATTCCGACACATCTTCCATTGATGTATAACAGTTTAATAGTTAAAAATATAGAAAAATACTCACCAGCACACAAACACGCTGTTATCTATGACTACGAGAAAGGTGAAAAGCTTTGTAAGTCATGTGGTGTCATTGTTCAAGATAAGATATATGATGCCGAGTTAGATACTGATTTTCATAAATATAAAAGCGATACTAACACCGTATTGCCTCATTCCATTATTCTTAATGATAAGGGAATGTCAACAGCAATAGCAGATTATGATACCAGTACATCTAAAAGGTTTTCAAATAGGAAAGAACATAATAAGATAGAGTTCTTAAATAAAATCGTTAGTTGCTCTAACAAGAAAAGAAATTTGAAAATAGTCATAGATCTTTTGAATCGTATAAAAGATAAATTATCCTTGACATCGTTTTGTATAGAAGAAGCACTATCCTATTACAAGAAGGCATTAGAACTGGGACTAATTAAAGGAAGATCAATAAAGGAAATGATCGTCTCCTGCGTTTATCTAGTTTGTAAGAAAACCAACATCCCAAGAACATTGCCAGAAATCTCCCAAATAGTGCAAGCTGATGAAATCTTTGCCGCTAGATGCTATCGTCTTTTGATGAGAGAGTTGAAAATTACACACGTACAATTCAAACCAGCTATTTTTATAAGAAAGATAGCAGACGAGGCAGAAATTAGCGAGAGAACAGCAAGAGAATCTATCGATATGCTTTTGGCCATACAAAATGAGAATGTATTCTCTGGTAAGAACTCGCTCTCAATCGCAGCAGCCATTCTTTACATAACATGCAGAAAACATAAACAAAAAATATCGCAGGCAAAAATCGCCTCTGCTGCTAATATTAATATAATGACTCTAAGAAAAAGACTTTCAGAAGTCAGAAATGTAGTTGTAAATGCATCCTTTCTTAATTAGTGCCCTTTTTTGTAACTTGTAACCTTTTTTAAACAATTACAACAAATAATATTTATGATAGAATTTGGCCTTTTAATGTAGTTTATTTTGCTTTGTCTACTAAAAACTCATTCAAACACACAATTATTGATATCATTTTTGGTTTATTATTAATACAGATAATAGACCAAAAATGATTCGTTTAAATAATTTTCAAGATATCCATAAGAAGGATTGACATTAAAGGAAGACGCAATAAATTTACATCGATTACTTAGAGGGAAAATAGAGATCTCAAGCAGGATATCTTCAGATAATATTTTTGAAAATTCAAAAGAAGGCAGAGGAACTTTAAGTTCCATTTATACGCCGGGTGTCGCATATGTTTCAAATGAAATCCAAAAGAATAAAGAATTGGCATATGACTACACCTCAAAATGGAATAATATTGCAATAGTGTGTGATGGAATGAGAGTCCTAGGACTCGGCGATATTGGTCCAGAAGGAGCATTACCCGTAATGGAAGGAAAAGCAGTCTTATTTAAGACCCTTGGTAATGTAAATGCATTTCCACTTTGTATATCTATAAAGGATAAAGAAGAAATTATCAAATTTGTCAAAGCTATTGAACCTTCATTTGGTGCCATAAATATAGAGGATATCGAATCTCCCAAGGTTCTAGAAATAGTAGAAAGACTTCAAAAGGAAATGTCAATCCCAATTTTTCATGATGATAGGCATGGTACAGCAGTCATCACGCTTGCAGCATTAATAAACGCATTACGAATAGTACAAAAGAACTCAAAGAATGTTAAAGTCGTGATTGCAGGTGCAGGGTCTGCAGGATACGGCATCTTTAAGATTTTATCTAGGGCAGGCTTTGAAGAGATAATAGTAATAGATAAGAAAGGAGCCATTTACGACTGGAGAGATAACAAAGATAATAACGAAAAGGTAAGAAATCTCGAATCAAACAAACAAAATGATCCAAAGTACGATAGTAATATTATCCTAAATTCCTTTAAGAGAGAAATAGCTTTAAACTCCAATCCAAACAAGATAGCAGGTAATCTAGAAACAGCAATCAAAGAATCAGACATCTTTATTGGAACATCGGGGATCGGAAATCTCATGAATTCACAAATGGTAGAATCGATGAAAAGAGATCCAATTATTTTTGCATTGAGCAATCCTACGCCAGAAATTTTACCCGATAAAGCAAAAAGTGCAGGAGCTAGAATTATGGCCACGGGTAGATCAGATTTTCCAAATCAAATTAATAACGCGGTAGTTTTCCCACCAATATTTAGAGCATTATTAGATTTAAGAATAAGAAATTTAGATGAAGACATATTGATATCGGTATCCAAATCCATAGCAGACCTGGTTGACATTAAACATTTAAACGAAGAATTCATCATTCCTAAAATAAACGATCCGAGGATACTACCGGTAGTTACAAATTCCTTAAAGGAATACATCTTGAATCAAAATCCAAGATGATTAGAATACAATCCAAAAATAATATCACGATTTATCATGAAATGGCGTACTTAGATCCATCAAATAAGGTCAAATTTATCAAACAGATATTTTAGTTCCCAGCAGTCATATATCATATATCATATATAATTATCAAATCTCATTAAATATGAAAACATCCAAGAATCATAATTTCATGCTCAATGATAATGCATCAGACCCCTTAATGGAGCGTATGAAAAGAAAAGAAGAAGAAAAAGGAATATGCTAATAATACAGAAAAAGATGAATAAGTATAATTTCATATTGTATCAAGACTTAGTCGCTAGTGGTAACAAAAACAAAAATGAGGTAATCTTATTAAGAGTTTAGCTTATCATCACTAATCAAAGTAGTAAAGAAGGATTATGAAAAGAGACAGCATTGAAAACTCTCAAAACGAAATCATAGATAAGAAAAATAATAATCCTAATGATTTGGATTTCAATAAAGATAAAACAGTCATCCTGATTACCGGTGCGAGTGGGTTTATAGGAAGCAGACTGTTGAACGAATTGATTGAAAATAAAGAACAGAAAGATGTTAATTATGTTATACGAGGTTTATCTAGACATAAAAATCAATTTGATATTGAAAAATTGAGGAATTCTCAAGTTTCAGTGGAAATTATAGAAGGTGATTTAAGTGATTATGATAATTGTATAAAGGCATTATCAGGTGTTGATATAGCCTATTATCTTGTTCATTCAATGGAAGGATCATCTAGAAATTGGAAAAAATTCTCAGAAAGAGAAAAAATTACTGCTGAAAATTTTAAGAACGCAGCAAATCATTGTAATGTTAAAAGGATCATCTACCTGGGTGGATTAACCTACGGTAAAGATGATGACCTATCCCAACATATGCAAAGTAGGAAACAAGTAGGAGACATATTAAAGAAATCGAAATCCAAGGTAACAATTTTCCGTGCAGCAGTAATTTTAGGTAGTGGCGGAGGATCATTTGAAATGTTAAGGTATTTGGTGGAAAGATTGCCATTAATGGTATGTCCTAAATGGGTATTGACAAAGTGTCAACCAATATTCATAGGGGATGTAATAACATATCTTTCCAAATCTAGCGAGATAAAAGAAACAGAAGGAAGGACCTTCGACATAGGAGGTCCAGACATACTTTCGTATTTAGACATGATGAATATCTACGCCAAAATTCTTGACAAATCTATCAAGATACTAATAATTCCATTTTTGACTCCAAGATTGTCTTCATACTGGGTAGATTTAGTAACGCCTATAAAAGCATCATTAGTTAGGCCTTTGATCGACAGTCTGAAGCACGAATCAACAGTAAGAGATGATTCAATTCTCAAAATAATTCCCACTGAATTAAAGCCATTTAAAGAATCATTAGAATTTTGTATGAAGGAAGAGAAAAAGTACAAGAAAAAGGGTATAAGAAATTTGAAGAAAGAAAGAACATCTCTGTCAATAAACTACAAGATTCTTCTAATTTCTCTATTATTACTACTAGTTATAGGAACTACTTACTATTTTCTGGATGATAGAAAGACTTTCTTGGAACCCTTCTGGCTATCTATCGCAATCGTATGGTATATTCTAATTCTAACAGCCATTTACTTTGTACGCTTTGGTGCTAGGCTTGGCGCCTTGATTGCTGGAATACTCGCTTGGGGAACATTATTCTTTTGGATCTTGGATAACGCGTATATTGTACTTGGGCATCCAATAATGGCACAAAAACCAGGAACAGATGAAACATGGAGAGACATGATTGGAATAATAGTTGCAGCCTTTACGATCTTATCATCCCACAATATCTTTAACAAGATTAGACTACACAGCTAATTTCATTTTCCCGAAACTTTGGATCCGAACTGAGGTTCTTGAATAAATAGATATTCTGATTTATCCTGAATCGCATCTCAATATTAATCGCCCCTCAGGATACGCGTTAGCACTAGTTACAATATTTAGCACTATGTTAATATCTATGTAATAGCACATAAAAATATGGTTTTCATACGAGTAAAAAAAGTAAAAGGTTTTGATTATTATTATCTAGTAAAGAGCCAATGGGATTCGAAAAGAAAGGTATCTATGCAACATACAATAAAATATTTGGGAAAGGCTGCTGATGTAACAATTGATAGTATTCCTATAGAATATAAGAATAATCCAAGAATCTTATCCCTGTTAGCATCAGTTACTCAAGAACATGAAAACAAGGAAGTAGTAACAGCAGCATTGAAAAAAAGGGTTTTTGATGCATTAAAGAATGGTGATATTGAGAACATAGTAGATGTTGCAGGAAAATACAAAGAACAGGCAAGCTTGGCTGAATTTTATGATGATATTTTAAGACCCGTTCTATATGATGTGGGGTATCTCTGGCAAGAAAATAAATTAGATATTGGAATGGAACATGTCTGCAGCAACACGGCAAATAAAACAATTCACAAGATAACAGGTTCAATAAAGTCTAATGATAAAATGGAGAATATCATCATATGTACTCCTGATGGAGAACTCCATAATATCGCATGTAACATCATAGAATCCTTACTATTTGAAAAAGGGTTTCAAGTTAATAACGTATCACCTTCAATTCCCACTGATTCAATGATTAACTATATAGATGAAACTAAACCATTTATGATACTTATTTCCGTTACCCTTAAAGATAACATAGGTTCAGCAGTAAGGCTCGTAAAAAAGATTAGTACAATATTTAATATTCCTATTTTGGTGGGAGGACTGGCCATAAATCAGAGTAGCGATATTGAAAGAAAAAATATAGAAGCTATTAGGCCTTACGTTAGGATAATTGTAAACTCTCCACTGAGTACAATTGTAAAAACTATTAAAAGTATAGCCAAGGGTAATAACGCAAGGAATATCAAGAATTTTGAACAAGAGTTGGTAGTTTAACTAAAAAATCCATCCTTCAGTAAGACACTGACGGGCCGACAGAAAGAAAAGGAGGTCAAATGGATGAAAAAATTAACTAATAAACATTTCTTTATTTATAGAGGCTCTGTTCATTTAACAGGTTTTATCTCCTTGTTATGATAATCAACAAATAAGTTCAACCA
>WHSX01000100.1 GCA_009379865.1 Candidatus Nitrosocosmicus sp. | reverse complement strand
GTGTAATGGCCATAAATGACTGTGACATATATAATATGACATTTAACAAATCCTTCATATTTTCATATTGTAAGTAAGTAGTAAACCATTCTCCTTGTGACATGTATTACCTTACAAGTCATATTATTATATATGTTAACTATTTTCAACGATAATGGTATATCGGTACTATCCACTAGGTAGGTCTGAAGAGTTAATCCAGTTTGAGATTTTTGCAAGATTAATCCCTCATTCTATTGGATATTCAATTGATTTTGGATTTATATGTGGTTATTATTCTGGATAAATATTTACAATGTCATTAATTCCTGCAATCAGGTTTCTTGATTCGCCGGAAGAGCAGATATTGTAATTCTTATTGGTAACTCTATAGGTGTATCATTAAATATTTGTATGCTAGTTCTTAAAGTTAAATATTCAAGGAAACCATTGGAGGAAGAATGAATTCAAGGATCGTATTTTACTATTCATCATTTCATTAATACTTATTTTCTAATTATTTCTTGCACTATATCCCTATTTTAGATTAATTTGATTTGGATTTCAAATTTTTAAGAAAATATATGGTATCCCTACAATAAAAGTTCAGGCATAGTCACATTAAAAAAAGAGTGGTTTTTAATTTTTCTGATAGGCAGTTTAAAAAAAATACTCCATGGGATGAATTTTTGCAATCATGATGGTGTTAACTCCATTATTAATCCGTCGCTCCAACCATATTTTTTATCCATCAATGCTGAGGTTTTAATAATCAAATCTTTGTCCTTATCATCCTCCAGAGTCCTAGCAGGACCATTGAATGTTTTATTATTAACTTGAAATGATATTATAAAATCATGCAGAATATTCTGGACCCAATGTGCTTTCTTTTTAAGTTCGGACAAAATATAATATTTTTTATTTTCCTTGACAAACCAAATTTCTATCTTGTGTAATTTTCCTGTTTTCCATCCTTTAGTAGTTAGAGAAAGGAATTGTGATTGCGAAAGACAAGTCAATAGATCTAATATAATATGTACTAAACTAATTTATCAAAATTATTGTCTATAGACAATCTTAATCATAATAAATGTTTCATGCAATATTACAATAGGATTGTTTTCAGTTTGGGCATAAGGGCCTTCATATCGATATCTGTGCTTTAGATAAGATTCTAAGGACAAAGAAACAGAGATAAATATAAAGATTTTTGGAATGTTATGATTTGAAAAAGATTTGCAGAAATATATGATTATTGCGGCTTATTTAGAGGATTACCATACCGGTCATTGTCCATTGCGCCTTTGAAAACTTTATCATAACAGGTTTCTGCATCATCTAAAGAAAATGTTGATTCACTGTTGGCTACTCTTGTTGTACAATTAAAGTATCTTGTGAGTGCATTAGCGACGTCAATGACAGTTATCTGGGAGATTATTACTAGTGAAAATACTATACAGGATATTTTCAGTATCCCTTTACTAGAAATTTTAAAAGACATTATATCTTATTCACTCAGTATTCCCGAATAGCATATTGAACCTTTCAATATCATTATCCGCTGTACTTTCGCTTGATTCGACATTAGAATTATCATTTGAAGATTCGACATTAGAATTATCAAAGAACACTTCATTGTAGCAGGTCGTTACCTCATTTTTTGTAGGTTCTTTTTCAAAGTAATTATCTGTTTCAACACCTTTACTATTGTCTATCTTTTCGTCGATACAATCATAAAATACGGGAAGACCTTTGTCTAACGTAACATTTCCGGTTTGAATCGGTATCAAGGGGACTGCCTGACCATATGATACATTTACTTGGATAAAACTAGTTGCCATCATCACAATAACAGTTACGAAAAGTGTTGCAAAGAATAATGATTTTTTAAACCAATCCTTCATGCAGTTTTAAGAGAGAGAAACCATTTAACCTATTCTACAATTTCATAAACTTTTTTTATACATAATAATTACAAGATACAATCTTAGTTTATAACGTAGGATAGTTTTTTACCATGATAACGAATTTTTACTTCGGCTTAAGTATAAATTCACCTTGAATCAAAGGATTTGAGTCCAATCGATTAAGAAAATCTCTGTTAGGATGAATTATTAGGGGTGGCCTTTTTTTCACATGATCACCTCCATTTCGATCAATATCGCTCTACTAAAGAGGTGTTAAAGAGGAGTTTTGCCTTTCAGTTTAAGATCTTCTCTATTGATAAGATCGGCCAAAATCCCGATTAAATATCCGACTTTACAGAGCCTTCTGAAGCATCATCATTTTCATCAAAAAGATTATAAGATTGTTGAGCCTGATTTTGTTCCAAATATAATTGATATAAACTATTAGCAAATACCTTTACAATATAATTGGAATACTGTCACTATATAGTATGATATCTAATAGAAATGTGTAAAACTATGGCAGATAGGATCAAAAGAAAGATTGCATCTATGTATGGAGGTGCCTGCGACATTGGCTTAAATAATGTAGAGATTTGTGTCAGACGGACTATTGCTTTCAATATAGATCAATTTAAAAAAGAAAAAGGAGTGCTAAGATGAGGTTTCATACCGAGAAAAAAGGTACCCGTGTATTGGGAATAGCTGAAAGCTTCAGAAAAACTAGTGCTTGTTCCACACTTGCAGGAGTAGTAATGCGCCGTGATCTGGTAATTGACGGTATGGTTTTTGGGAATGTAACGATTGAAGGAAATGATGCTACCCAAAACATCCTGTCTATGTATAGATCATTAAAGAGAAATGACATTAATTGTATAATGCTTGATGGCCTTATTATTAGTATGTACAACATAATAGATGGTGAAGAACTTAAAGAAAACACCGATGTTCCAGTTATAGCGGTAACCTTCAAAGATTCAGAAGGACTAGAAAGCACCATACAACATCACTTTTCCAATGACTTTAAGCTTAAAGTAGAACAGTATCGTAAATTAGGTCAAAGAGATAAAATTCTATTAAAGACTGGTAAAATTCTATTTGTACGATCTTAGGGAATAAGCTCAGAAGAAACATCCACGATCGTTAATAGCTTTACACTCCAAGGTTCAATTCCAGAGCCGATTAGAATAGCAAAACTTGCTGCACGGGCCAGTATGCGAAGGAAATAACTTGGACTTAAAGCGATAATCTTCGTATCATTATATGCGTTTGCTATTACAATGATAATGTCATGATACTCTGAAAGCTTCTAATTACGTTGTTCACTAAAGATTGTCTGTATCATTTCAATATTAAAGATGGTAACGATCTTTCAAAGAATTTCCTTTTTCATTTACTTTTCATGAACAAAAGCAGTTTTCTTTCCTGTACCCTGGATAATTCCAGTCTGAGGGGACGATATGGCATAGGATATAAAACGTATTACAAAGCTAAATTCACTTCCATATTTGCAGTGGGTGAATAGTAAAATGTTGATGAAGGATTTGGCACTTAACTTACCACTTTGATATCTACTTGTCGAAAAACAATGAAGATGAGTGTTCAAAAACTAGAATAGTTTAATTTGCATAAAACCAAAAATGAGAAACGTGTTCTCATTCAACGAATATTAGTTTTCTCTTTTTCTTGTCTGTATTTACACTAATAATCAGGTCTATCATCCCTATCAAAAACAGGCCCAATAGAAGCACCGCGGCCATCTCCTGTAAATGTTCCTCTAATCTTTTCAACGTCCATAGTATCTGATAAATATTTAAGCATTTGCAGATTAAATCGATGAGCCACTACTATATGAGTTCCCTGATCGTAAAAAGCGGGCATTACTCCCAAGCCCGAGGTAATAATTAATTTTATTTCGTCTTTGTTTGGTTTCTCTTTAAGGAATATTTCAATGGTATACATTGGTGAATCATCCCTTTTCATTCGATGAAGCATGTCAATAATCAATCTCCGGTCCACTTTGGGAAGTCCTTCACACATTGAATTTTCAAATTCATCAAATTTCTTTACGATACTGTCAATACCGCTCATCTCTTTTTTAAATACATAATTTGTATAATAATTTATCGAATCATTGATATCAATCAGTGGGGGTAAGTACAATTTATGAATATTTAACGATCCCAAACCTTTTTTTCATAAAAATAATTATACGAAATCCGTCAAATTTGATCAGTAAAACTTTCCGAGTGATAAATTTGATAGAGTATTGCTTCAAAGCTTGAACCATTGTAATCTTTATTATTTCCATTTTCATGAATATCTCTTGACAGCAAAATCATATTTATATAATACTAAATTAGCGATATAACCATGATAATTAATTTCTATTTTGGATTTAGTTCATGTGGTGAATTCAGCGCCACAACAATCATTCTATTACCTTTTTTGGTCACCATATTTCTTATCCCGAATCAGATGTTCCTCTTCGTCTCGCTCATAGAAGGTTTCCTTTAGTAAAATGTACTTCGATTCATTGGGCGTTAATCACCGATCTTTACTAATTTTAGAAAATAAAACCTTAGAGGGATCGCGTAATAGTGAAGAGGAAAGCAAAATAATCGGAACGCTCCGCCAGTTGCGAATGATTTATCTTTAAAGCGGCGATTTATTGACTACTTCATCTACAAAAGGACATGCAATGAAAGCAGACGATGCATACAAAGCATTTGGTTCAGTAATAGGAAAAGCATTAGGATTACTAAAAGAAGGATTATGAATGATCCCAATATTAGCGGTATCGGTTAGATTCAATTAAATTCTACGTCACTAAGATCCATTGTATTGCTATATCCACTTTCTCTCAAGAGCTTAATTGTCTTGGATGAAAAGTCAAATATTTTGTTTGATATGGTGTTCTCGTCATTTTTACGGTTTATTCGTATAACTTTTTCGATCTCAAATTGTCCTACAAGAATATCAGAATATTTTCTGAGTTTACTTGCGGTACCATGATTCATTGTATTTCTGTTCAATAAACTATTAATGACATCATCTTTTGCACCAGCATCTTTTGCAATCTTGATCAATTCCCCTGCTAGATCCACATAGTCTGATACAAGCAACAAAGCCTGTTGCTCTCGTCCTGTTCTGTCTGAATAAGTTATATCATTACTTCTGTTTATAACCCCATCATGATCCAAAGGAATTGTATCTTGTTTAACTGGATGAACATTGATGATACCTATCCCTAACTTGGGAACTGTATCTCTTAAACCCTTTACTTTTAGCCAATAAAGACGGTGTAGTCTTACAAGTTGTGTTAATGGAGTGTTACTCATTATTCCGCCATCCCAAAAGTGGCGCATATTTTTCTCATAATTTGCGCTATTGCTATTGTAACTTTCTACTTCTAATGGAGTATAACTATAATTGATAGGCACCGAGGCGCTTGCAATGACATGATCTGACGTAATTCCATCGTTATACCTCATAATATGTTCATTTCCTATTTCTTTTCCATTCTGAGTAATGTATTTTCCGTATTCAGATTTTCTAGACCCATCTTCCGTTTCGTAACTATCAAATGTTACAGCGGCTCCTGCTGCTACGTCAACACCCACGAGTAGGAGTCTTGGTTGGGGCAATGACGATTTCTCATCGAAACTTGTAGCAATAGGAAATTTTGCAAATCTCTCTAGGCTTTTCTTTAAAGGTTCACTGTCAAAACGATACCATATATTCAGAGGATCAAAATACCTAGTATCAACTAGTGGGACTAAAGGGGAAAAGACTGTGGGTACTCCTGTTATCGCAAATTGTTTTGCTGTAAAATATCTTCTTGCGGCTTCACCTGATGCAAAACCGGGGTGTACGTTGTTATGTAAATAGTCCCACCAATCTACAAAACCCGGGATCTTGTCTATTGGAGATTCCTTTGATAAATACTCCCAGAACTCATTTAATCTTTCTGAAGAGCCTCCCCATGTATTATTTTCTGTCACGTAGCTTACAATTATTGCAGCATTTATCGCACCTATCGACGTTCCAGCGACGATATTTAAAAATGGTTTATCTTTTTCCCCTTTTTCTCTGTCTGCTTTGGTAAGCTTTTCATATAGTGCTTGATAGGCTCCCGCTTCATATGCACCTAGTGAGCCTCCACCCTGTAAGACTAATGCTCTTTGGTTATTCTGAAATTTTCCCATATGAACTGAGTTTGGAAAGGGTGTTATTATGCTCATCTATTTCTGACAGATCTTACGTTAGTCTGCTGAAGTTACATGACCGAGCGTATTCGGGACAATAGAATTTTTTCCGTATTCCTTGTGCGTGGAGGTGGGGACCAGCTTTCATTAAGCTTCCATACACTAAAACCAGCTTTGTTCACTCAACGATAAGTCTATAGCTTGAAGACATTCCATTTCGTTAATGGTAATCAGAAATAGAACGCCTTCAAAGTATGTATCCTATGCTCTGCATTTGTACTTTTCAGGTCTGTCCTTAAGGAAAGCCCCAGAAAGATTATCTCAGATATATATAAAAGAAATCACGTCACAATCTGGAATTGGATTCAAAAGTATCATCCCAGACACATTCCATCAAAAAGAAAAAGGGTTTCAGAATTTATAGTTGATGAGACATTATTGAAGTTAGGAACTGAATACATATGGGCTTTGGGTCACTATCGAGCCAGAAAACAGACAAAATCTCTCACTATCCATATCCAAAGAGAGAAAAATGCCAATAGCAGGGAGAATCATACCAGGTATAATCAAGATTCATGGGAATCATCCAGTTTCCACAGACTATGGCACTTGGTATCCAATGGCTAACAATCTACTAAAGCAGATATTAAGAACCATTTATCTTATTCATCTAAGATATTTTAAAAGGTAATATAGAGGCTAACAGAAATCAGTCTTCTGATTATCAGTTTAATTAATAAATTATCTGTAAAATCAATAATATTCTTTTACGTTCTGTCTGAAATAATTGCATTTTCATTTTATTTACAGGTCTTTTATCTCAATTTAATATTTCTAATGTTGTATCTTCTGTAATTATTACAATCCTGATCTTTATATTTTTACTAAAATCGGCCGACTCTTTGAGAGTCATCGATAAAACTCAATGGTTTATGCTATTGTCTCTTCTGTGTTGGGTTACTGCTGAATTTCTATATGGATACTATAGTGGATTTTTAGAAATTGATGTATATCCATCCATAGCAGATTTGTTCTATATAACAGGATATCTTTTCTTTATTTTATTTTTGGTGTCGATAAATGAAACATACAAGTTAGAATTTGCATTTGTTGTAAGTTCATTAGTTACCTTTTCGCTTATTGTCTTTTACGTTCTATATGTTTCGATATTTGTTTATGAAGTATGATTTTAGCGGCAGTATCTATGATTTTATTCTCTTGTTTGCTTATCCTATATTTGATTTGTTCATTGTAGCAGGATCGATAATGTATTATTTTAGAGGAAGATCGATCTCCCTTAATAAGGAAAATACCTACTGGATATTCATTTCTTTCTTTGGGTTTTTCTTTTTCATAGGAGATCTAGCATTTGGATATAATGATATTTTTAATATCATAAACAACGATTATTTATTCGATCTGTACTACAATATAGGATACTTACTGCTAGGAATTGCTATCATAATTAGATTGAGGTATATTAATAGTCAGAGAAAATATAGATTGATTTAAACATTCTTTGCTATTGACAAACTCAAAAGTTCATTTCCGTATTTCTTAAAAATTGTTTGAAAAGAGATGCAAGTTCCAGTTCACCATCCACAACAAGGATGGAATGTGGAGATAATCCTGACAATAGTTATTGCTTTTTCTTAAATTATTTAAGATGATTACCATCTCCTCAGAATCCTCTATAAACCGAGAATTTCTTATTGAATTTAAATCTGACTGTGAGTGGATGCAATTATGAAAAGTGTTAAAATTAGTTTCCAGAAAATTAAGTCCTTTAAATATTTTTTAGATGTTCAAATGAAAGTAACTCATCAATTTCAGGTATTCCAAAAATTTTTCTTTTAATTTCATTGTATTCCTCAAAGGCATTTACAAAACCATTAATAAGTCCCGTTCTATGAATTTGCAAATTAAATGTGTTTACTCCTTCTTGATGACACCATCCTCTCATTCATTCGATAATAGGGTATGACATGTTATTTTATCTTACGCAGTGTATTAATGTGTATAGTTATATATAGTTAAGAGTAAGATAATTTAGATGAGTTCTTCAGACATCTCCAATATTAATTCAAAAAATTGTGTGTACGGTTGCAACACCAAAATTTACTGGAATACCCTAAATAGTGAATATTCGGAAGTAAGCACAAAGAAGAAACATTTATGTCCAAATAGATCAATCAATAGCCACAATAAGGTAGTGGCAGCAATTAACAGTAATAATTCATCAAAGCCCGAATATTACAATAATAATCACACGAATAATTATAGCAATAAGAACAACTACAATTATAAAAAATCATGGCTTAACTCAAACAGTAAACAACCGATGGATAACTCTATGGAAATACTACAAGGATCATCCAATACAATCATAAAAAAATATGAAGCCTTATCAGATTTAATAAAGGAATTCAAAGGAAAAACTCATGGCTCTCAATCACACAATCTACCAAACAACTCTTTACAAATAGTAGTCTATTATGAAGTTCCTGAAGGAATGAGAGAAGAACTCAAAAGAATGTTTGAGACTTATACGAGAAATGAAATAGAAATTCACCACCAATAATAGTAAAGTAATTTTCTTAACAGGTAAATAGAAATTATGTTATGTATATAGGGTCCTAGATACTTTGATATGTGTTCTAGTGCATTGCTTTTCTCCTTTTAAATAGAGTTGAGAATATGTGTCACAAATTTAGTTAGTTCGAGGGCTTCACTGTTGTCTGTTCTTTAAGATAGGTTCAATTGTTAATAAAACAATGTTCTACATGAATCAGTTGTCTTGAAATAATTTTCATCTATGATACTCTAGAAATATCGATTTGATTTATCAGTAAAAAACCAACTGATTTTCCTTTTATTTACTCCGGTATATTGCTTTTAGTTTTTCTTTACCTCATAGTGGAGCAAAACCAGACCACAGTCAAACACCTTGGATTCGATCAATCTAAGTTTTTGGATCTCTTTCAAGTCTTTGAAGATAGTCTTTCCGTTTCCGAATATAATAGGATTAACAAACAAATATAATTCGTCAATTAGTTTTTCATTAATCAAGGAAGAAGCAAACGAGGCACCACCATAAACGAGAATGTCCTTCCCATCTCGGCTTTTTATGTTGGTAATTTCGTCTTTGAGATCACCTCTTGCAATTTCTGTATTTATTCAGTTTAACTTGGTTAGTGTTTTCGTAAAAATAATCTTTGGTGTTTCTATCACTTTTTAGCGAATGTATTCCAGGAGTCATCGGGTTTGTTTATAAATTCTGTCCAAAATGGAATGAATTCATCACCCATTTTAAGACTGAATATAATCCACCATCAACTAGATTATCCAATTAATCACTAATGCGTCTAACACCTTACGAAGCGCCAATAGGTCAGGTCGAATGTACTATAGAAATTGGAACTAATTATCTTGTTACTATCCTGAATATATTTTCGATCTTATTAATCTGATATAATATTGTTAACAATTGAAATTACTATTGCACAATTAGATCGTTCAAATCCTTTTGTTTGAATGATCGAGATCTATTTTTTCCTTGCTTAATATAAAAGCATATTCATTTTCCAGAGAATACTATAACTAAAAAAGTCACATATCAAGGTAGTTCACTAAACTATAACATACTCCATATCATATTTTTCTTTATGAAAAGAAGAGACATGAGATTTTAAGTCCGTAATATTACTCGAGCCAATAATGAATCGCTTCATTTATTCAAATTATTTTTAATATTTGAATAATAATTCAGTTTATTACGAGGAGTAGTCAACTGGATACTAACAAAAAAAGTAAAGGGTTAAGGATGACTTCTAAGAATGACTCTATGATTCTTAGTTAAAGAAATTGATGTTTGCTTCAACAAAATTATTGTCGGCAAACGCCTTGTCGCTATACTTATATTCTTTCCAACGAACTTCATAACGAT